>JAHLLD010000016.1 GCA_020444325.1 bacterium | reverse complement strand
CGAGAGCGAAGGCGAGAGCGAAGGCGAGAGCGAAGGCGAGAGCGAAGGCGAGAGCGAAGGCGAGAGCACCTGTTGCGGCTTCCTGTCTTGCCAGAGCCATCGGCAATGACAGGCAGCAATTGGGACGTGGCTTCATTCCTGGGATTCGAGTTCTTCGAGAATATCAGCACAACCGGATTTCAACTGTCGTAACTTGTTCTGCACGACATCCCAGACTATCTCGATGTTGATCCCGAAATACTCGTGCACGAGAATATTTCTGAGTGCTTTGATTTTGTGCCACTCAATTTCAGAATGTGACAGGAGGATTGTATCAGGTAGCTTCCCTACAGCTTCACCGATAATTTCGAGGTTCCGTATGACTGCATCCTGGGTTTTCTCATCAGACTCAAAATCCTCGGAGGTCATTTGCCAAACATAGTTCTCGATTCGACTGATCGAATGCAGGATATCGTCGAGATATATCCGAGCATCACGCATAGACGGTCTCGCGTGTGATAACCGATTTTAGACGGGGTTTGATGCTTCCGAGCAGAACAAGGTCGACTTTCCTTCCGGTCACTCGTTCAAGGTGAATTTTCAAATCCATGTATTTATCGAATGTCGGATGTTCCATATCCACCACGATATCGATATCGCTCCCTTCGGTTTCTTCACCACGGATCACCGAGCCAAAGAGTCCGATGCGTCTGACGGAGTACTCTCGTTCAAGTTCGTCTTTGCTCGATCGCAGGAGCTCCAGTATTTGCTCTCTCATCATCATGTCTTCAGTAAGCGGGAAGTTGTCGAATAGTAAAAGATACAAGATGTTACCTTTACATCCGCTTTTTTCTGCAGCTTCGAGTCAACGCATGCCCGTAACTGATATCATTCGTGTTGCCTGCGCACCGTCAACAGCGAAGGCTCGGAGCAGGTAAATCCCAGACGACAGCTGCAGCGCGCCAATATCAATCACCACCGGTGATGCAGTTTCAGCATATTGTGTCAGCCTTTCGCGTCCGAGCATATCGTACAGGGACAACCGATAGCTCTCATCTCCCGCACCGGGAATGGCCACCTGCAGCATGCCCCCGATCGTGACCGGTTGCGGCCACGCTTCGAGGGTTAACGCGGCAGGTATCGACGGATCGTCAACACCGGTGCTCTTCCGGATCACGTATGTCACTGCGATGCTGCGATTCGACGGGGTTGCGGATACGTTCAGTGCGGCTCCGTGTCCACCGACATCAAGCATCGTGCTGTTCGGCTGCACAACGACCGTGGCTTCCTGGCTGCCGGAGAGTGGATTTGCATTCAACCAGGTTTCAGTGGGCTGCATGCTCCAGGGCATGGACAATCCTCCGCCCGTCCACAACTGCACGCTCTGCGCTGCGGGAAGCGGTCCGCCGCGTTCGGCTTCGAAGTACAGGTGCTTCGGGGAGAGCACGACACTGCCCGGGGAATCGAAGACGACTTCGATGGACGAACTGCATCCATCACTACTTCCCTGCTGATCGGATCGCCATTGCCACGTTACGTTAACAGCTCCTGCTGCCGTGAGCTGATTGGACGGCGTTATCATCCACCACCGCGTACAGGATGCATTCGGAAGAAGTGTGCCGGGAGAAACTGGTCCGCCCGGTTGATTTGCAAACTCCGGCGATGTAAACAGCTGCGTACTGTCCGATCCGGCAAGGACGAACTCTTGCGGCAGTACAATTGAAACCTCACAGCCCGTCAGAGCGATTGTCCCGGTATTCGTTGCGGTATACGAGACAAAAAGCGGATCAGGGATGAAGCGTTCGTAGTAGGGATCGGCGTACAGGGAATCGTGTCCACCAGTTGCACAGGCAATGCCCGTCTCTTCCGGCCAGGCTTCGATGTGAATAATCACGCTGCACTGTTTCCACTCGGTCTGCTCGTCGGAGCGGTAGCGCACGAGGACTTCCTGATCCTCGGCAATAGAAGCTCTCTGCGGAAGAAGAATCCAACTCAATGACGAGGTTGAATGCGTATCGAGTACTGGCATACTCTTCTGTGCGACTTCAGTGGCATCCAGCTCAAACCTCGTGGCAAGATCGAGCACAATCTCAGCTACGACATTCGTTTCTTCCTCATCGAGGAAATTGTCCAGCATGGATGTCAAAGGAACAGGATAAGGTTCATATTGAACATGATCCCGGTCAAAGCGCACCGTATCCACTGCATTCAGTCTGCATAAGGGACTCTCCACAGCTTCAATCTCAATTTCTTTTGTGCACGCGGCAATGACCTCATCGTCTCTGCCGTATGCGGTTACGCTAAAATGTGCTGTCCGTGCAGATCGTAGAACAGGAATCCGCAGATTCCAGTCCATCGGAATACTGTTTCCTGGTGTGAGCGTTCCTCCGCTGCGAATCAGTGCTTCTTCTGTCATCACACCACTCCCAGGTGCGATTTCAAGCTCGATTCGGTCGACTTCAACCTGCACTGTACCAGAGTTCGTCAGATTGTATTGCAATAGAACGAGAGCACGGGAGAGCACGGTGGACTCATCGATCTGATCCGGAGCGTTCAGCGTGCACACCACTGTTTTATCGATGACATCGATATGCACAATTTTGCTGCAGTAGTACGTGAATCCATCCACCGTGATCGCAAACAGCAATGTGTCATCGGTTGGCACGGCTGGTGGATTCTGCAGCATCATGTTGAATTGCAGGCTCTGATCGGATTTCTCCCCCACGGTGAAAGAGTCGCGTACGAGGGAATCCCCTGCAGCAGGACCCAGATCCGAAGCGGAAATCAAATCCAGACGGACACGAACATCAACGCGGACGGTGTCCAGCGGATTGGTGAGCGTCAGAGTGTATTGTGGCGCTTCGGGATCAGCTGCACTCAGTGCGGTATTCCATACGATCTTCTCTGGTCCTCCTATCTCACATGGAAGCTCCGGTACACCGGGAATGTAGGTGTGGATCTCGCAGTCACTCCAAGGCAAACCGTACTCATCCATAGCGCTGGTACGCAGAATGATGTCACGATCGAAGCGAAGTGCATCGATACGGACTTCGACCGGGAAACTGACGGAAGCCCCTGGCGCAATGGTCTCTCCCGGCCAGAACGGATTGCGGAAAATGCGGCAGTTCGGAATGGCGGATTGTTGGAAGGACGCGACAGGGACTGGTGCGGACGTAACGTTCGTGTATGTCACCATATAGTGGAGCAAACCGACTTCGCCGTCCGGAGTCTCTGCGTAACCATTACCCTTCCAGTACACGCGGTCAGGTCCCTCAATCAGGCAGGAAAGTCGCGGATCATCCTCATCGAAACGTTTGACGACAATATCGTACGTACACCATTCCTCGGCTGCAGGCCATTCCGCGCCGGATTCCGGATCAACAAAGAACGCTTTGCATAACACCTCCAGTGTATCACCTATCAGAGACGCATCCTTCACACGCAGCGTCCATGTGCAACTTGCTGATTCGCCGGGACCAATCTCCGCAGGAAGCATGGGCTGTCCGCTTGAGGGTGCGACAACTTCCAGTCCTGGCGGGACATCGATTGTGCCCTGAAGGACGCGTGCACCTTTGGCATCACTGATGTTGGAAAGTATATAGTGCACATCAAACGTTCGAGGCTCACCATACCCACGCGTTTTCTCTACCTGGATCGTATCAATGCTCGATATTGCACAACTGAACTGCCAGCAAGGTGTGGGAATGCGTAGGTCGACGCCGTATGAACTCAATGGTATCGCCTGTCCGAGGACTTTCCAATCAGGGTATCTGGTAATTGTATTGGGATTATACCCATCATAATAAAAAATAAATCCATTAGGGCGAGATATGATCTTTGGATAAGGAATTCTGGATTTGAACGGATGGTTCCAATAAGACGAATAAACTACTTCAAGGCTCACCGCATCCATCGCAATAATATAAAGATCATAAACAGGAATAGGATCTGGTGCTGCAACACTCACAGTATCAAAGGCGTGAACGGTAGGGAGGATATCATAAGATTCTAAGCTGGATGTGTTTGGGTAATACAAATTGCCAGTGAAAACGATCATCCCACACATCGATTCATCAATATTACATCGGGCGTCGCGAGAATCGAGACCGGTGTTAACCTCGATGCCGCCGAGGCTCTGGCCTTTTTCATCAAGAACACCTAGTATTTTTGAAGTGGACACAACATCATCGGGAATCCCTTCTCCGTATCGGGTCCACAAACCAGGCAGGGCTTGCGTACCCGATCTCGGATATGTTTTTCCTAGAATATACAGCCGTCCATTCTTTCCAAGTTTTGATGCTTCAAACCACAACGACCTGTCTGTATATCCGTACCATGTTGCATATTCATATTCGTTTCTCAGACGTGAGTACTTTACGATATAGGTCCCTGAATTACCTGCAATGTCCTCTGCTGATATCAGTGTATGCTTCAATGGAACATCTTGTAAACCAGCTTCAGGGACATCATAAATGAATACTGCACTGCCGTCGGAATCATCTACATGCATGTCATAATGGTTATTCGTATTACTTACCATGGCGTCTTGCTCTGTCGACGGCATGAGATATGTTAAATAATGAAGTGTATCCAGTTGTTTTGAGACAATTCCGAATACAGAAGTGGACACATGGCCTGAATGCATAAAGTATGCGGTTCGCTCTATGGCGTTGTCCGTGATGGCTCGAATACTATCTCCATTCGTACAGGAAACCAAGCCGAAAAAATAGATCTCGTTCTTTGTACTATGAATTGAAACCGGGTGTATTTTTCCGGGACCTCCGATAAAAGCCGCATATTCATGTCTGCCATCTTTTGCAAGCACACTTATTACGCACTGAGCATCGAGTGAATCGATGACGGGGCCATAAGAACCTGGCAAGGATCGGTTCACCGGATAGTTCTCATTTCCTACGCTAATCGTGACAACTACACCGTCTCGCACATCAAGATTCTCACCAATCATCCAACTATCAACGAAAGAGCCAAGTTGATAGGGTCCGAGAAATGTACTATAGATAAGCTCTTTTTTCTTCGGGTCATATTTGAACACTGTATTGTGATGATACCCAGGATAGAACGGATTCCTAATGGTATTATTACATGGATATTCCGGACTGATCGTAGCTCCGGACATATACATCATCCCTGATTCAGTACAAGTAGAGAAAAAACCGCCATAGCTAAAGGCGCACATAAATGAGCTTGCTGGAAGCTCTTCATAAGAATATTGCTCTGTCCCGTTTCCTTGCTGGAGCTCGAACTTCATCTTTTCACGCGTAATTTCATTACGACTCCGAATTCTTATAGCAGGACGGCCATTTCCAGCTGCTGTGATCTCTTTCCAACCTGGCTCCGCAGACCTTCCGAGTGCATCAATCTCAATGTCCACTCCATCCCATACATTCGCATACCGCACTCTCCCATGATTTGATACGTCCTCACGCCACTTCGTGCTGTCAGCGCAGAGATAAAAATGAGATACAGCATCTGCGGTGTCCATTGCCATAAGTCGCATGGCGTCTGAGTGATTCTTAAAGCGCAGGCGGATGATCTCCATCTCGACAGTTCCATCATCTGCGCCATTCAGGCTGAGTTCTCCCGGTAGCGTTTTTCCCGATCTCGGACGCGTGATGGCCAGGCCGTCCTTCAGAAACCAGAGCGATCCATTCTCTCCGGGAATCGCAAAGTGTACGGAATTGTCCCACTGACCTGCATTCCGAATAATCATACGTGGAATGTCAATTGGTTCATCTCCAGTTTCCCTTGCTTGCGCGCTACAGGATAAAGCCAGAATTACGATAACAGCGAGTGACGTCCTCATAGAGCATCCTAAGGCCAGTTCATGGGGTTCCGGTTTCATAGCAATATGAGTGCTGCCCCACCCTTACAGTGCGTGAGAGCGGGGCAGCTACCCAAGAATACATACTAACGTACGATCACGATACCTCGAGTGCTAGTTTTACTCGAAGCGGTTAATACATAATAATATATCCCGGAGTGTAATGCCGAGACATCAAACTGCATTGTGTGCGATCCTGGGGTCAACACCCCATCAAAGACAGATCCAACAACTTGACCGAACGTGTTGTACAGCTTGAGTGACACCGTCTGTTCAGATTGGATTTGAATTACAACGTTTGATGGGGTCCCGGCAGAAAGAGACATCGGATTCGGATAAGCTTCACCCAAGATAACGTCGTTGGGGACAACCGGAGCATCAGCGACAGCTTCCTTAGCCCAGAACACAGCATCATATGCCCCACCCCATGCTCTGGTACCCATCACGAGATCCGCACTCGCTCTACCATCTATCCAGTATACACTGACCGTATTATCTTCTGATGTTTGAACAAGTGGATATGTTTGCAAATACTGCCCTGCTCCAGGTGACATCTGTAATTCGCTCGACCACTGTGGACCTCTTTGTGGATTGGGAAAGTAATTGTATGCTACCCACTGCCCAACAACTTCCCGCCCACGTGCAGGGGAACAGCTCTCCGTGAGACCTTCCCATACAATGAAAGATAGAGTATCGATACCATTCGGGGCAGTCACTTTTGCTATCTCTGGATTTGTTGGCCATGTATACGACTGGTTCGTCACTGCGATAATCTGAGCATTTGGGTCACAGCGGCTGACAGAAGCAGGATTTTGTCCATATGTGTACGTGAGCTTTTCGGTTTGGATATTGTGCTTCTGGACTTGAGATACAGGGAATTCATAGTCCCACGTTGCCAACATACCACCGTAGCTATTCGCGGCACGACAGTCATCGGGTGCCAGTCTTGGATGTGATATCCTATAATCAGAGCCTGGTACTCCTATTATCATGTCAGGTGATGTACTAGCACTTAGGTTGGTAGCGTTTAACCATTGTGCATGTAGCATTGCTCCGTATTGAGCATCTTGTGAATAACTTACAAGAACAATTGCATCTTGACTACCACCTGTTTCGTACTCATCCAGCGCAATATCTATTCCCCCATAGTCTATTAAATTCTTAAATGTATAGACACTGAAATCCGTTGTTTGCGCTCCTCCCGGTGCCGATTCAAATCGCGCTGTGAAGGACAACCAGCGTTTGTCAGTTGGCCCACCTTCAGCAACCCCATATAAGTGCTTTCCTGATGGTGAGACCAATTTAACAAAATTCGACCAGTCATCGATATCCACTCCTAAAGTAATCTGAGTACGAGAAACAGTACCGGATACCGGTTTCACAGCTATTACGAGGTTGTCGTCATATGTGAATCCAATATAAGCCTTGTAGTCCGAGGTAATTGCCGGATCGCCGTCACCTCCACTTGGATCAACAAAATAATCTGTGTAGGTAATAACTGGATCCGTATACTCACCTCTCGGATGTGCGTCAAACAGTTCGGGAGATATATCATAACCCCCAGCAGATTCTATTTTTGCATACCATATTTGATAGCGACCATTTACTTTCTGCTGCCAGACAACTTGAGCTCCCCCCGATGCATCACTTAATGCTACACCTGGATGTCCAGCAAGGCTTACAGTATTTAGTCTGATTCCGCCGTGCTTCCAGCGTGGCACTCCATATTTATCATATTTTTGAATATAAACATCCTGATTGCCATTTACGCCTGTTTCCTTTTCCCATACTACGTATGTATTGTACTCTTCATCTGTCACGAAACGGACGCTATCTGCGTCACCACTTTGTCTTACATCGGGAAACTGGTCTCTCCAATCCATCGCTGTTGGCCCGACACACGTACCTGGCGTTTCGCAATAGATATCCCAGTCATCTCTTGTATCATTCGTCACCACATCACGACGGTCATCTTCATAAACAATTACATCCCCGCCCACCTGGGGCAGATTTTGGTCGTTCTTCGCTTCCGTTACGGGCCAGCCACCAGCAGCTTTCCCAAAATACCATGACTCGACTTCAATTTCCTGATAATGGATATCATCCGCTCCTAATGAGCTGTCGTGCCGCCTCCAAGCGATGAACACGTCCGACGACGAAGGAACCATGTCAATTGCGGGCTGCTCTTCATCATCAGTGGCGTATGCGATCGCCTCCCCAACCGATCCATAGGGATTCACAAGAGAGCCTCCTCTGGCATCCAGCACTGCTGCATAAATATCGACCCCATTCTGTTGTGCATCTCGAAGGTCCTCCCAAGCGATTGTCACGAAAGGGATATAGGGATCATATGTCAAAGGATCATACGGCCGCTCCCACAGGGCAACGACTGGAAACTGCTGCGTTTCATCGATGGCGCATACAATATCTCCAGTGTTTCCTGGAATATTTCCGTCTGCATCGATAGTACGTGAATAGATGTCATACAGTTTTGGCTGGCTGGAATGATCCTCCCGTGAGTCTTGCCATACAACGATCGCGCGTGGTTCATCTCTACTTACATCTTCACCACTGCAGACAATTTTCGGGTAAAGCTGATCAGATTCATTTGTAGCTAGCGCAATATCTGCACCTCCATACTCTTTGTCTCCGGTCGCATCAAGTTTTGCCGCATAGACGTTCCAATACATATCACCGTTGACATCTACGTACTTCTGAAACGAGACTACACAATTAGCCTTTCCACTGTCCCAATCATATTCTCTAGCAATTTCCGGGTTCGCTTGATCTCCCTCATCAATATTGTCAGCTACTTCGATCCCATCCTGTACCCAGTTAGTCGATTGTGGATAGGTCGCAGTTGAGCTTAGCATATACTGGGCGTACACCTTCCGGTTGACGCCGCTTGAGTAATCACGGTAGTCAAGCCAAGTTATAAATGCACCATCAGCTGTGCCTGCAATCCTTACATGTTCACAGTTGGCATCTTGCTCACAGACTACAGCACCGTCTGACGGCCAGTTCGCATCCACCTCACCAGTTGTCGCGGAGATTCGTTGTGCATAAACATTTTTGTAACCAGATCTCTCATCCACCCATGTAATGATTACGCCACCGAGTGAATCGTATGCTGCCCGGGGATAGCGTTGATCTCCCTCCTCAGTGCATACGGCGATACCATCTGGCTCCATCCACAATGGGAGACCTGTAACATTGTCTATTTTCTGTACGTAGATGTCATAGTCACCCTCATTCCTGAAATCCTCCCAGACAACAATGGTGTAATCCAGTCGGGCTGGTCTGGCGATCGCTGGTGAAAGCTGATTTTCCTTCTTATGGACAATAGGACGGTCTTTCCATTCCGTCTGCGCGTTCAGTGTCACGGGGGTGCTCGTGACGAGCAGTGCCAGGATGCAGGCGATGCCGAAAATGGTTGATCCGATGCGTCGGAATAGTCTGCACGCAGCAGTGACGGTCAATACATGCATGCACGGCCTCGCACCGGCATGCGAAGAAGTTGAATTCTTCATTGGAATTCCTGTAATTACTGGTGGTCTACGGACCTTGCCGGCCTTGTGGCACCTGATGCTTCTTTGCGGGAGACTCAGGTCCGTGAGGTCGGCTGTTGATTATTGCGCTCGGCGATACAGGGAGAACAGCCAGGTACGCAAGCGACCAAGCGGTGTCCATGTACCGATCATACGTTGGTTTCGTGGTTACGATGTTGTTGCGGATAACTCTGCGGTATCAGAAACAGGCGAACCTACTTCCCTCGCCGCGTGTCCTCTGTCCCAGCTTTGCCCCGTATGCCGACTCTTCGCGTCGCTCCCTTTGCACCCGGTGCTACATTTCATCCCCAGTCTCCAAACCTCACCTCTTCATTGGTAGAACAATCGCTGTATCGCCGCAGTGGCGTAGAATTCACGGTGTCCCCATGCAGATTTTCAGGGAGACCGTTCCTCATATTTTCGGATTGCTGTCACCGATACCAAAAGATAAAAATCAAAACCGCACAATGCAAATATTTTAAAACCTTTTTTTCGGGAATAGTACTCATACTGCTGCACGTGCTGCAATTAGGGAGTGTGTGGGTGTCGACTACGCTGTGCTGCAGGAGATCGCATGTCGCGGCGTCTCGTCCCGCCGTAGCTATCGCTAATATCATGCACCAATGCTTGTATGGTGCGGGCGAAGCGAAGCCGGAAGTGCGAAGGCGAAGGCGAAGGCGATGGCGAGAGCGAATTCGAGGGCGAAGGCGAGAGCGAAGGCGAGGGCGAAGGCGAGGGCGAGGGCGAGAGCGAAGGCCCGCCTACGTGACGCTGCGCGCAACTACGGCGGGCACGCGAGAGCTAAACGAAGCCGGAAGAGCGAGTGCCACAAATTTCAGCAGATCCGACCTCCCCCCTTTTCCGTGAAAATCCTTACGACCCGTGAAAATCCGCGTGCCCGCCGAAGTCCTGTATTACAGGACGAAGGCGGGTGTTCCCATTGATTGGTGTCTCGAGATGCTACCTGATCACCGATATAAGCTTCGACACCTGCGCACCGTCCGCAGCTGTGACGCGAAGGATGTAGCTTCCCGGAGTGAACTGTGTGCCGGACACAGCTATGCCCCACTGTCCACCGGCTTCGAGCGTGCGGGAGAGGCGTTCGCGTCCAAGCATGTCGTAAAGCGACAGGCGATAGCTCTCATCTCCCGCACCGGGAATGGCCACCTGCAGCATGCCACCAATTGCGACCGGTTGCGGCCACGCTTCAAGGGTTAAAGCGGCAGGTAGCGACGGATCGTCAACACCGGTGCTCTTCCGGATCACGTATGTCACTGCGATGCTGCGATTCGACGGGGTTGCGGATACGTTCAGTGCGGCTCCGTGTCCACCGACATCAAGCATCGTGCTGTTCGGCTGCACAACGACCGTGGCTTCCTGGCTGCCGGAGAGTGGATTTGCATTCAACCAGGTTTCAGTGGGCTGCATGCTCCAGGGCATGGACAATCCTCCGCCCGTCCACAACTGCACGCTCTGCGCTGCGGGAAGCGGTCCGCCGCGTTCGGCTTCGAAGTACAGGTGCTTCGGGGAGAGCACGACACTGCCCGGGGAATCGAAGACGACTTCGATGGACGAACTGCATCCATCACTACTTCCCTGCTGATCGGAACGCCATTGCCACGTTACGTTAACAGGTCCGGCTGCCGTAAGCTGATTCGACGGCGTGATCATCCACCACCGTGTGCAGGATGCGTTCGGAAGAAGTGTTCCGGGTGAAACGGGTCCGCCCTGCTGATTTGCAAACTCCGGTGATGTGAACAGCTGCGTACTGTCCGATCCGGCAAGGACGAACTCGGGAGGAAGGATAATCGAAGCCTCACAGCCCGTGAGAGCGATTGTCCCGGTATTCGTTACGGTGTACGACACAAAGAGCGGATCAGGGATGAAACGTTCGTAGTACGGATCTGCGTAAAGGGAATCGTGTCCCCCTGTTGCACAGTCTGTGCCCGTTTCCTCCGGCCAGGCTTCGATGTGAATAATCACACTGCACTCTTTCCACTCCGTCTGCTCGTCGGATCGATAGCGCACGATGACCTCCTGATCCTCGGCGGTAGATGCAGGCTGCGGGATGAGAAGCCAGGTTACCGTCCCCGTTGCCTGGCTGTCGATGACCGTGATGGTTTTCTCCGTGGTTTCTCCGCTTGCCAGCGTAAAGCGTGTTGCAGATGAAAGGTCAATGTGCGCGTCAACGCTGCGTTCTTCTTCATCGAGCAGGTTGCGAAGGTCTACGGTAACAGGACACGGATCCGGATCATACGCGGGACCCTGCCGGTCGAATCGTACCGTATCTGCAGCGGACAGCATGCACTGCAGTTCGGGTCCACCCGCAATATGCAGATTGTGCATACAGCTCGTGAGCAAACTGTCGGTATCATCGAAAGCGGATACTTCAAGCAAAACGTCGCGGCTGTTTCGGAGAATACGCGCGTGCAGCGTCCAGTCGATGACAAGGTCCTCATTCGGTCCCAGGGTTCTGCCCGTCTGCATGAGCGCTTCGTCGGCATACACCCCGCTCCCGGCGGGTATCGAAAGCCTGAGATGGTCCACGCTCACCGGGACAGTACCGATGTTGCGCAGGATACCCGAGAGTGGAACGGGAGTACGGGAGAGCAGGTCCTGCTGCGTGAGTGAATCCCCGGCCGTGATGGCACAGGAGACGTTTTCCGACAGCGTCACGATACGAAACACCTGCAGGCAACTGCTGCGCAGCTCACCAGCGGAATACGTCTGGTAGACGACGGTGTCGTACGCAGTGACAGACGGAATGGACGACAGCGACAATTGCCAGCGCAGGGTATCGCTTTCGTCGGCCGAAAGACGCACGGCCGGACGCTGCAGGGTCTCGCCACTGGCGAGTCCGACATAACGACAGGCAGAAAGGTCAATCACCCCGACGCAGTCGAGAAGCGTGGTATCGAGCACTTGCTGCATTGTCATGCCGACCTCGAACGGATCCGGGGTATACGCGCCCGTCGAAGGATCGACTCGTATCTCAACCGTCGACGCAGGTTGACAGCGCGGTGACAAGAGTCCGGGCACAAACACCTCTTGCTCGCAGAAGGTGATCGGGTTGCCGATCGCGTCCTCTCCCGCCACGAGCACGCGCATCCAGCGGTCCTCTGCCCTGCGCTCGGTGCGTACCTGCCAGGTAAGCGCGTGCGTCTCGCCCGGAGGCAGCGTCACACCCGGCTGATACTTTTGATTCGCCGGTACCGGGATCGCACCAATGTCTCCACCGGGATACAGACCGAAACGTGCGAACGTCACTGCTTCCGTGCCTGTGTTCTCCGTCGTAAACCGTACCGTGAAAGGCTGTGGGAAATAGTTGTCGCCGGTGCCATTGACGAGAATCGAATCCGGCATCTCCACGTTGCAGGCCAGCAGCGGTTCGAGATGCTCGACCTGTTCGAAGCGCAGGTAATGCTCACAGGGCAGGGCTGCAGGCGCCCCTTCCCGGGGATTATCACCGACCTTGTAATACGTCACCGCATCGATCCACAGACCGCTGTCCGCAGCGAGCACGAGTGCGGATGTATCCACGCGCAGTGTCCATGTGAAATGTTCAGTCCTTCCCGGTGCGATCGTTCCGGAAAGCGTTTGGCGAAGGGACTGTGTTGAAGGATCGAGCACGAGTCCTGGAGGCAGCGTCAGCACACATTCCACCTCACCCGCGCTGCGCACCGGATCCACATTCGCCACTTCAACGTCCACGAGCAGGCGTTCCGGTGAAATCCACGGCGGCGTGCGGCTGATGCGTACCGTATCCTCCATCTCAACTGAACATGCCAGCAGCGCACAGCCCGGCGCTCGCGTGCGAATCAGCGCCACATCCTGCTCTCCCCCGCCATAGAGTGGTTGAAACTCGTGGAAGGTGGTCAAGCTGTCTTTGTAGATACTGGGGATGTAACCACCGAGATACAACTGTCCATTGTGAACCTCTGTATGTAGCGACGTCGGGCTGCCCGGGGCACTCACCAGGCGACCACCCGACACGCCAAATCCTAGCGTTTGCTGATTCGGATACGACCCGTCAAAATGCCAGTAGCTACTGTAACGGATATTTTGTCCCGTCGGATCAAGTGCCAGAAGGTAGGGTGTCTGACCATTTTGGAAAACACTTGATACGGTATCATCGGGATTCTGAAACAGAATACTGTCGGTTATGCCAATACCAAAAACGAGTATATCTCCACAATCGAGTACATCTACACTGCTGCCAAACGACAAATTCGCCGATTTCTCCAACCAGGGGAGATATGTCACGAAATCAGCAACTCCTCCCCGACCAGGAATTTTAGCTACAAAATGACTTTGTACTCCTTTTGCTGTACTGTATGTGGAGGAAAGTGGATGTCGCATAACGAGATCTCCAGTAAAGTCGATACCCGCAACAATCACATCACCATCCTTCGTTACGGCGAGATCCGATCCTGCGATAACCTTCCCCCCAAGCCATGTAGTGAAGACATAATCGGTGAACGACGCATTGACCTTGCACACCAATAGATCCTCCTTACCCCCACTGGATTGCCAGGATGCAATCGCCGGAGGATGCGTTGTACTGTCCACGAGCTGAATCGCAATCACGAGTTCACCCTGCTCGGTTATCTCCGTCATCAATCCTGATGTCCCGGCCGTTTTTACTCCCGGGAAAGGGAACAAGTACGTGCCCGCTTGCACGCTGTCCAAATCCTTCGTGAACTTGACGAAACTCAAGATCGTCATTATGGAGTCTACATATGGTTGGTCAACTGTATTGCTATCCAGTAGAGCCCCTGGTTGGACAAACCACTGCTCCCCGCTGGTAATACCTCCGACAAGGACATCGCCCTGACTGCTTGCATCAAGACTGAATGGACTGAACATTGCAGGTCCGCCAACCCAGGTTGATTGAACAAGCTGACCTGTATCATCAAACATTGTCAACGTAGTTGCTGTCGTCTCGCCCATCGTTGGAGGTTGACGGTTTTTCTGCATAGCATTCGATGAAATCGGAAAATCATAGGATTCCGTGGTCCCAAGCATATATGTGTTGGATCCCGATGTTTCCAGCTTTTCAAGGTGAGGTGTAATACATCCGCGGAGGTCTCCGTGTAATAAATCTACATACGCATGAAAGGCTTCATCCTCGCTGCCGCCAAGGTAGGTAGACCAATTACATATCTGCATTTCGGCATCAAAACTGGCTATATAGTAGTCCGTCTCCAGAGGGAGGCTACCACCTCTGTGCATCTCCTGCGAGGCATTTATCACAGGCAGATCGGTCGACGTAGTCAACATCGCCACGACGATTCTCCCTTTCTCATCAATATCGTAGCCATGGAGCTCTTCGATTCCACTCCCCCCCAGTAACGTATTAAACTCCGTCTCAATCACCATGCGCCGCTCGAGGAAATTGCGGTAAGGTCGCAGCCGAATGGTGTCACCATACTGTTCGAATCCGCCTCCCGCCGGGACTGCGTGTCCGTTATCATCAAACCATCGAGCGCTCTGCAACGCTTCCCCATGTGCAAAGCCGGAGGCACTGAAAGCTACCGATGCAAGATCCTCACCAGCTCCGATGTCAATGCGCTGCACGAGTTTACCACCCTTCTCCGTGAAGCTGACATCGATTCCCTCCCACACATCTGCGTAGCGTACACCGGTGAAGGAATCGAGTCCCGCACTCCATCGCGAGGAATCGCTGCCGATGTAGAAGTTCGTCTTCGTGTCGGTCAGTCCCGAACCCGTCACCCGAAGTTTGACAGACGGCCGTATGAAATGCAGCCCAAGCCGCTCAACTTTTCCCCATATCTCAGCATCCATGCCATTTGACATCCCACCCTCAGAATACGAAGGCAGTGCCACCGAGCGACGCTGGGGACGAAAAATCGTCACACCTTCCCGGCTGAACGCTGCTTTTTCCATACCGCGAATCACACCGAATTCCACGGGGGCATCCCACTGGCCACCGTTCTCGATGAACTGCAGTGGAATCCTGCTGAGAACATCGCGCCGCATGGGTGGATCACCTGCGTATGAGGTTGCGGTCAGGATGAGGAGTAAAAAAAGCAATGATGCAGAAAAGTTGTTCGGAAATCTCATGGCGGTGCCGCATGCTGTGCAGGATGATTTAAAAAAATATTCAATGGAGAGGTGGCACGCGCCACCTCTCCATATCGTCGTGTGGTGTTGTACGAGGCAACAACATAATTAACGGACGACGGTAATCGTACGACTCGTCTGTCCCTCTTCACTGCGAGCACGCAGCAAGTAGGTTCCGGTATTCAGATCATACGCTGATGGACTGAATCTGACCGTAAGTTCGGACCTCTCCATGAACCCACTATACAGGACCGCGATTCGTCGGCCTAGCAGGTCATAGAGTTCGAAGCTGACCGTCGCATCCACATCTGCATGCAGCGAAATAGCGACTTCACATCCGGAATGTGCGGGCTGAGGCCAGATATCGATGATCGTCAGCTGACCAGGTTGTATTGGCAGGGCCTCATCCCGGGTTCGCTTCGCCCAATCAATGACAGTACTTCCGACATCCATTCGCGTGCCCATAATACCATTGTTCCCGGTCTGAGTATCATCCCAGAACACGGCAACCGTTGATGGGATGGACTGTTTCACGGTAGGACCTGTCTGCATATAGTTTCCCGGTCCAGGACCAACCATCTCCGGCTGTGGCCATTGCGCTCCGATATTTCCACTTGCTGGATCATAATCCATGTACTGCGCATAGATTTCCACTGGACGCGCAAGGCTACAGGGAGAACTCTCTCCGCCACCTTCCCATACGACCACACCACGAGGTGAGTAGTTTCCAGGGGATTGGTTTATGACGCGGGTGATATCAGGATACGATGGGCCTGGCAAACCTGCGGCAATCTGAAAATTGGCCGGGAACACTGTTGTCGGGCCAGGAAAAGCCACGCGGTTGGATTCGACCTTGTGATAAATCCAGGAGGTGCCGGGCACTGTGTACTTTGTATCCCACGCGATCAGTGCACCCATTTCAGCAATGTTGAAGACATTGTCCGACGCAATTGCCGGATATTTGCTGTCCGTGGGAACGGCATTGTTTGTCAGTTGTACCGGTGCGGACAAAGTCCATAGGCGACAATGTCGGAAGTATACATCAAATGGTGCTCCGGGTGCTTGCTGGTACGAATACGCAACAAGCGCAGCGCTCCCCGTAGCAATATCGTTGTTGTCGAGGTTGAGATCATGACCACCGAACGCGTTGTAGCCTGCGACCACATTGTTCTGATAAGATATGTTAGTAAATCGATCAACACATGTGATATCGATATTGCTATTCTGGACATCATTTGTCAAGATATACACGTACTTCACACCATCATACATGACATTCAGATCGGTATGCCACCCTGGTTGATTTGGGAACCAT
This sequence comes from bacterium, assembly GCA_020444325.1. NCBI lineage: Bacteria > bacterium. Next base: position 117,469 of record JAHLLD010000016.1, on the reverse strand, counting down.
CCTGTGGCTTGAATTGGGGTAGTCACCACGTTGTTTTTAACTGTCCAGAGTCCACAATGAGCCTCTCTGCGCCCACCTCCATAATCAACTATGCCTGCAACAACAGCATGGTGATTAACGTCGTTGATTGCCGTAATACGTGGTTCGATTATGGGAGAGCCATAATAAAGCCAAGAACCGCCGCTAGCGTAATCTATCGTCGCTAAGGCGTTAATATGCACAGGAACAACAACTTGCGTCGGGTTTCCATTTAGCGGCTGCTGCTGCCAGACGACACGGGCACCTCCAGCTCCGTCTATACATACGTCCGGGAGTGACGCGTTCAGTGAAAATAGTTGCACCCCTGGTACGTTGTAGATACTCAGCGCCACGCCATTATTGCTCCACCGTGGAACACCGTCCTTGTCGAATTTCTGGATGAAGACGATGCGTGCTGCATCCCCGGGCTGCCCAAAGGGATAGCGCTCTTCATCCCAGACGACGTAGGTTGTTCCATCCGTGGTGTCACTGGCCATCCGGTAATTCTGCGCATCGTGTCCATATGTCCAGTATGCGAATTTGTCACGCCACTTCATGCCCGTGGGGCCGGTGCACTCGCCGGGTGTCTGCGCGTAGATGTTCTCGTCATCCTGATTGTCACCAGGAATCGGATCACGCCGACCATCCTGCCAGACAAAGACCTCCTTGTTCGCCTGGGGAAGGACTTGATCGGCCTTCGCCTCAGTGACCGGAAATCCATGCAGCGGCTGAAGCAGCATCCAGCCAGGGATGTAAATCTTCTGATAGTGGATGTTTGCTTCGACGCCATTGAAATGCTTCCAGACAAACACCGTGTTGTCGTACGAGCTTGACAACCCGATATTGTCCATCGAAAGCTGAGTCTGATCATACGGCAGGGCGCTGATGATATCTCCGTTCATGGCACCTGGATTTACGACGGCAGGAGTGATGGCATCAATCAGCCCGCCGTAAAGATCGATCCCGTTGACGGCATAGTCACGGTAATCCTCCCAACCGACAGTGACGTACGGTATGTACGTCTGCGAGATTTGATTGAAGTACTCGAAAAGTACTGGAATCGGACCGGTCTGCACGCCCGGTGCCGTGCATACCGGAGTACTGTTCTGCCAGTACGGCTGTCCCGGTTGATTGTTTGGAGAAAAGCCGAGATTGCTGATCGCCTGAAAGTAGATGTCCGTACTGCTCGCTCCCCCACCGACATCGTCTTCCCAGACCACAATTGCCCTGCGATCGGTCACGTACGGTTGTTTGCCGGTTGTGACAACTCGTGGAAGACGCTGATGTTCGCCGGTTGACGCATCAACGGCAACATCACCACCGAGACCACCAAATGTATACAGCTGATTGCCATCCGCGCTTATGCGGTTGACGAATACCGACCAGACCGGCATTCCGCTGGTCGCCCCGAGATACCGGTCATCCTGATAAGTGATCACCACTCCCTGTGTCATCAAACCCAGCATGTCCAGAGTGACGATATTATCGACATCGAGTTCGGGGTTGATCTGGTCGTGCTGAGGATTGGCGGAGACGGAAATACCGTTCGCGATCCAATTCGTCGGAGGTGGTGGGAACGTTGCGGATGCGCTTTTAATGTACTGAACGTACACGTCACGATTCACCGGCGACCACAGGTTGTTGCGATGGTCGATCCAGGTAATGAACGCGCCGTCCATAGTGCCTGCGATTCTCGGGCGTTCCGCGTGATAACCTGTCTGGCACACGGGAATCCCGTCCAGCGGCCAGGCCGGATCGGGCAATCCCGTCAACAGGTCAATACGTTGCGCCCAGATTTCGGCAACCTGCAGCGTGGGGTCGTTTCGATAATCCTCCCATACGACAATCACGCCGTTCATCCCGTCATACGCCGCACGTGGATTACGCTGATCATTGGCTGCCCGGCACACTGCCATGCCATCGAAACGATCCTTCACCGCATCGGCATTGACAGGTGCAGCAACCCACTGCGGTACCCCCGTCGAATTGTCAATGCTTTGAATGTAAATATCGGTACCGGTAGCGTCGTTACGTCGATCCTCCCACACAGTCACCGTCTGCGCAGTTTGCGTTGGTTGGGCCACGGTGGGATTTGTTTGATTCTCCCTCGCAATCGAGATATACCTGTCTTTCCATTCCGTCTGCGCGTTCAGTGTGACGGGGGTGCTCGTGACGAGCAATGCCAGGATGCATGCGATGCTGAAAAGTGTTGATCCGATGCGTCGGAATAGTATGCACGCAGCAGTGACGGTCAATACATGCACGCACGGCCTCTCACCGGCATGCGATAAAGTTGAATTCTTCATTGGAATTCCTGTAATTACTGGTGGTCTACGGACCTTGCCGGCCTTGTGGCACCTGATGCTTCTTTGCGGGAGACTCAGGTCCGTGAGGTCGGCTGTTGATTATTGCGCTCGGCGATACAGGGAGAACAGCCAGGTACGCAAGCGACCAAGCGGTGTCCATGTACCGATCATACGTTGGTTTCGTGGTTACGATGTTGTTGCGGATAACTCTGCGGTATCAGAAACAGGCGAACCTACTTCCCTCGCCGCGTGTCCTCTGTCCCAGCTTTGCCCCGTATGCCGACTCTTCGCGTCGCTCCCTTTGCACCCGGTGCTACATTTCATCCCCAGTCTCCAAACCTCACCTCTTCATTGGTAGAACAATCGCTGTATCGCCGCAGTGGCGTAGAATTCACGGTGTCCCCCATGCAGATCTTCAGGGAGACCGTTCCTCATATTTTCGGATTGCCGTAACCGATACCGAAAGATAAAAAAAAAAACCGCACAATGCAAGCATTTAATAACCTTTTTTTCGGGAATAGTACTCATAATGCTGCATGTGCTGCGATAAGGGAGTGGGTGGTTTTCGCCTCCGCTGCGCGGAGTCGTTGTCGGCAGGCGCCTTCGTATCTGCCAACACCAGCGCAATCACGCTGGTTAACACGGAAATCAGCAAATCCGCCCCCCCCCCCCCTCTTCCGCGAAAATCAGTAATACCCGTGAAAATCGGCGTTCCCATTGATCTCATCTGATCACCGATATAAGCCTCGACACCTGCGCACCGTCCGCAGCTGTGACGCGAAGTATGTAGCTTCCCGGAGTGAACTGTGCGCCGGACACAGATATCCTCCACTGTTCGCCAGCTTCTAGCGTGCGGGAAAGTCGTTCGCGTCCGAGCATGTCGTACAGGGACAGACGATAGCTCTCATCTCCCGCACCCGCAATGGCCACCTGCAGCATACCACCGATCGTGACCGGCTGCGGCCATGCTTCGAGGGTTAACGCGGTGGGTAGAGACGGATCGCCAACACCGGTGCTCTTTCGAATCACGTATGTCACTGCGATGCTGCGATTCGATGGAGTTGCGGACACGTTCAGTGCGGCTGCGTGTCCACCCACATCGAGCATCGTGCTGTTCGGCTGCACAGCGACCGTGGCTTCCTGGCTGCCGGAGAGTGGATTTGCATTCAGCCAGGTTTCGGAAGGCTGCATGCTCCAGGGCATGGAGTTTCCCCCGCCCGTCCACAGGAGGACGTTCTGCGCAGCGGGGATTGGTCCGCCGCGCTCGGCTTCGAAGTACAGGTGCTTCGGCGAAAGCACGATACTGCCCGGGGAATCGAAGACGACTTCGATGGACGAACTGCACCCATCACCACTTCCCTGCTGATCACTGCGCCACTGCCAGCGAATGTCCACTGTTCCTACTGCCGTCAGCTGAGTGGACGGTGTGATCATCCACCACCGCGTGCAGGATGCGTTCGGGAGAAGTGTGCCGGGAGGGACAGGGCCCCCCTGCTGATTTGCAAACTCCGGCGATGTGAATAGCTGCGTGCTGTCCGATCCGTCAAGGATGAATTCGGGAGGAAGGACAATCGAAGCCTCACAGCCCGTGAGAGCGATTGTCCCGGTATTCGTCACCGTGTACGACACGAATAGCGGATTAGGGATGAAACGTTCGTAGTACGGATCTGCGTAGAGGGAATCGTGTCCACCGGTTGCACAGGCAATGCCCATCTCTTCCGGCCAGACTTCGATGTGAATAATCACGCTGCACTCTTTCCACTCGCTCTGCTCATCGGAACGGTAGCGCACGATGATTTCCTGATCCTCGGCGGTAGTTGCGGGCTGTGGGATGAGAATCCAGGTGAGATTCGCAGTGGAGTGACTGTCGAGGACGGAGATGGCTTTGCTCGCGGTTTCAGAAGGATCGAGCATGAACCGCGGCGACTGCGTGAGATCTATAACCGCTTCGATGTTCGTTTCTTCGGTGTCGAGAAGGTTCTCGAGTGAAAATGTTGCCGTAATCTCTTCAGGCTCATATCGCAGTTCCGCGCGATTGAAGTGCACCGAGTCTGTCGCGGTCATCGTGCAGATCAGCCCATCGAGTCCTTCAAGCGCGATCGTGTGCGTGCACACGGCAAGCACGCTGTCGTTCGCATCGTACGCGGTGACGGTACACTCCGCCGTGCGTGATGTACGCAGAATCAGCGCATGGAGGTTCCAGTCCATCGTGATATCATCGCCCGGATCAATGCTCCCACCCGCACGCACGAGCGGATCGAGACTGATAAGACCTGCTTCCGGGAATCCCGCAGCAGGAACGATGGCGAGCTCGTACCGGTCCACATCCACAGTTATCGTACCGGTGTTGGTGAGCGCGTAATGCAGCTGCGCCTGTTCTCGCGCTTGGATCTGTGCGATGGAGAGGGAATCCGTTCCCATGAGATCACAGATCACGCTTTTCTCGATCAGGATCACATCGATGGTGATCACATACACGCACGCGTACTGCACGCCGTCTGCTTCATAGGTGAAACGGATGGTATCGGACGCGTTCGACGAGGGCGGACGAGCGAGCACGAAACGCCAGTATGGTTCGTATGTCCCTCCTTCTGCGATATCGACCGGCGGACGACTCGCGGAATCACCCGGTGCAAGGGATACATGCGGAGCCGATGATGTATCAATCCAGGTACACACACCTGCACGCACAGTGTCGAGCGGACTGTCCAGATGCAGCGTCAGAGTGAGCAGACCAGGGTACGCCTGGCCGGATTTGGGATACCACCGGATCCGGGCAGGACCCGTGACCGCACATGGCAGATCCCGCACACCCGGCACGCGCGTCTCCGCCGCGCAGCTGCTGACCGGAACGTTGTAGATATCGAGAGCGTCTGTTTCGATGCGGATCGTGCGTGGAACGAGCACCGGATCGACAAGGACGAGGACATCAAATGCGTGTGTCGCGCCGGGTGCAAGCCGCAGGCCTGGGAACTGCGGAGTACCGACAATCCGGCAATGCTCGAAGGCACGCATGATAAAGGACGTGATATCGATCGTATCCTTCTCCAGATTCGTGAGGGTGACGTGATAAGTCACAGGTCCGGGATTGCCACCCGGAAACGGAGAATACCCAGATCCGCGCCAGAACAGCGAATCAGGACCCGCAACCGTACAGACAAGATTCGGGTCGGGCTCGTCGTAGACATTGACCACGATATCCTTCTCGCAGAGTTCCTCGCCCATCGGCCAGGTCTGGCCCGATTCCGGATCGACATAATACACGCGGCATCGGATCAGTGCGGTATCGGAGAGGCCGTGATCTGTCAAGAGTCCTGGATCGGTGATGCGCACCCGCCAGGAACAGTAGGCGGAATTTCCCGGAGCCAGCTCAGGCGGTGACATTTGCTGCGACGGCATTCCTGAGACAAGTTGCAAACCTGGAGGCAATTCGATCACAGCATGATCGATACGCGCGGATTTCGCGGCGCTGTAGTTGGTGACCGTATATCCTACCGTGAATTCGTCGGGAGCATAATACCCTCGTCGGCGCTCGATATGAATGGTATCCGGCGTTACGATCTCGCATCCCACCTGCCAGCAGGGCGTGTAAAAGCGAAAGCGCGTGAGATAGAAAAACCCCAGTTCCGCTGTGGAGAGCGGTTTCCACGAGTTGAAGTACCGATAATTCTCCTTCCAGTACGTACGGCCCAGGAGATAGGAGTATCCGTGTGCGTCGGTCGACAGCGTTCCGTCAGAATCGAAATATTTCGGGATATACGCCGCGTCCCAACCCGTAGCGGTGCGCACACGCAGGTCATCGCCGATGTCGAGGAAGAAGTGTTCGTGCAGAGTGTCCCCCACACTGCTGACGGGATCCACCGGCCGGAGAATATCTCGCCGGATCATGTTCGGGCATGTCCACAAATATCCGCCACAGGTGTTGTTTCGTGTGAGCTTCGACATGGCGCTGAATCCTTGCGAACGCCCATAGTACACACCATAGAGAAATTCTCCCGCGGCGCTCATGCGCATCGCCCATTTCAGCTGGTCCGAACCCGAACCGGAAGGCGGCGACACCACGGCATCATCGATCCAGCCGGGAGGAAGCGAGGGAGGTTCCGGCGAATCCTGGACGGTGTTACCAAAAACATCAATCTGTCCATCGGCGCGAATGTTGACCGAGAAAATGCCTCCAAATACCCCACCCCAACGATCCCCGGAAATGTCCGGAAAATCGATGTGCCTGGCGAACAGCATCCGTTTACCGTCCGCTGACAGCTTCGCAACCAGGTAGCCATCGTACTCACCACGTCCGATACCGGGGATGGTCACGGTGTCGTTAGCTGATTCTGATATATTGAATGCAAGCAAAAGATTGCCATCTCCGTCAGGATTGATGTCGCTCACATAGTTGGTGAATCCGCCCGCAACATGCGGGGCCTGCGTCATAGCAATGACGTACGAGAGAAAAACGAGGGAATCCAGGCCGTGCGTAAGCCGCGCACAGGCTACGGCGTGTTTCGCGGCATCGCGGTTCGAGCCGAGAAGCGCGTTGGGCGTGGTGCGGAGAGGTGCGTAATTGCTTTCGCCCGCAACGAAAACACCGCGATCCGAGACAACGAGATGCTTCACCCAGAAATGCCCCGGCCCCCCCAGATATGTAGAACCCCGGAGCATGCCATCCGGCGTGAGTCGGAGCAGGTATGGTGCGAAGGTTGTATCCAATACATTCGGACTGTACTCAGGAAAACCCTGATAAGTATTCGAGAGTAGCGGCATTCCCTCCTGCGTACCGACGACTCCATAGGCATCACCTTCGGAATCGACTGCCAGTGATCGCAGTCTGTTCTGTACAAGAGGAGGATCTCCCCTGATGTACGTGCAATACCGGTAATCTCTTCCGGTGCTGTCGAATCGCATGACGAAAACAGCCCCTCTGTCGTAGAGTGTGTCCTGAAGGGCGTTTCGAAGTGGTAACGCCGGGTCGCCAGTCCATCCCAGCAGTACAAGCTCGCCGTTGCGCGTCACTGCATGGCAACCGTGGTCCTGACCGAAATACAACCCGGTATTGTATTCCATCGTCAGGGCGAGCGTGTCCTTGAATTTGAAACCGCCGTTTGAGATCGAATTGACCGCGGCACCTGCAAGCGCTTCGTTCAGCATGATACGGATCTCACCGGCTCCCGCACCACTTGCTTTTAGACAGTTTTGCGCCAAATTCGTACCAGGCGCAATAAAAAAAGTCTGTCGCAGGACCCCGTTCTCTCCAACGGTATATTCCATGTCGACACCATCCCAAATATTCTGGTACCGTACGGCTCGGTGATTGGAGACCGATTCATGCCAGTTCGCCGAATCTCGCCCAAGGTAGAACTGCGTACGAGCGAAGGTCGTATCCGCCGCGACAACCCGCATTCGTGGCGACGGGTTCTGAAAAGTGAGTTTTACCATCTCCTGATCCGCTCGCGGTTTGGTACTGATGCCGAGTTCTTCTGGAAACTTCAGCGACTTCCTGGATCGAACAAGGACAATCCCGTCATCGCACAGCCACGCAGAACTCTGCGTCCCGAGCGCGGCGAACCGAACCTGCGTATCCCACTGTCCGGCGTTCGCGGTGAAATACACCGGTGCGTTGTGTATGAGGACGGAATCCTGTGACGAACCGGCCTGAGCCTTGCCGAGTACAAGAAGGAGCAGTACTGCGTGGAGGGTGAGCTGACAGAGTTTCATACCGAACCTCCTGTTTCGAGCCGATACTCGGTGAACGGTGCTTTAAAGAGGCAGGGCACCAGCCCCGCAGCGTACTATCCAAAGCCGATGCGATGACGGTCATGTCACGGGGTGCTTCCTCCCCCGGGAAGAAACAACCCTCTCCCCTGTGTCGACCAGACCGCAATCCACACGAAACGGAAACAGCGAGAATACAGGCAGCACAGGTTCCTGATACCTTACGATTTTTATTTCTGGATGTCAATATCTCTTGTATATCGGTGTCAATGCACGTTGCTCTCAGCGCATCTACGTTTGATTGAATCTCTCCACAATGTTCCCAATATTTCCTGCGATACACGAGAGAAAGGAAGCGAATATGAAACTGCGACAGATCGACGAGAACAGCTGGGAAATCCCGAAAACGGGCGGGATGCGGGTTCCGGGACGCGTGTATGCAAGTGCGGCGATGATGGATGTCATCCGGCAGGATAAAAGCCTGGAGCAGGTGTCCAACGTTGCCCATTTGCCGGGTATCGTCCGCTATTCCCTCGCGATGCCGGATATTCACTGGGGCTACGGCTTCCCCATCGGCGGCGTCTGCGCGACGGACAGCGAAGAAGGCGTCATTTCCCCCGGCGGAGTGGGATATGACATCAACTGCGGCGTACGCCTTGTGGCGACGAAACTGAAGGATGCGGATGTGCGTCCACGCATCCGCCAGCTCGTAAGCAGCCTCTTCCAACACGTCCCCACCGGTGTGGGGGCCTCCCGTGCGATAAAAAAGTTATCGAAAAAGGAACTGCGCGATGTGGCCCTCCAGGGCGCGGCCTGGGCCGTGCAGCGGGGATTCGGGAGTGAGGAACAATTGCAGTTCATCGAAGAAGGCGGCTGCCTGGCGGATGCGGATCCGGAGGCAGTGGATGCGCGGCCCTGGCAGCGCGGTGCCGATCAGCTGGGAACGCTCGGCTCGGGCAATCACTTCCTGGAAATCGGACGCGTGGACGAAATCCATCACCCGGAAGCGGCGGAGCGTTTCGGGCTGGAGACGGACGGTATCGTGGTGCTGATTCACTGCGGCAGCCGCGGCTTCGGCTACCAGGTCTGCGATGATTTCCTGAAGGTCACGCAGCGCGCCACGGAGAAATACGGCATTGCAATACCGGATCGTCAGCTTGCCTGCGCTCCCCTGCGCAGTGATGAGGGACGCGCATACATCGGCGCCATGCGCTGTGCTGCGAATTACGCGTTCGCCAATCGCCAGGTCATCATGCATCTCGCCGAGAAGGCGTTTCTCGAAGCACTGGCGATCTCTCCGCGTGATGCCGGCTTCCAGCCCGTGTACGACATCTGCCACAACATCGCAAAGTTCGAGACGCATGAGGTGGATGGCAGTCCGCAGCGCGTCTGCATGCACCGCAAAGGCGCCACGCGGGCGTACGGACCGAAAAATCCTCACGTCCCTGCCAAATACCGCGATCTCGGACAACCCGTGCTGATTCCCGGCGATATGGGACGCTACTCCTACCTCACCATCGGCACCGACAAGGCCATGCGTGAAACCTTCGGAAGCTCCTGTCACGGCGCGGGACGCCACATGAGCCGCAAAAAAGCGATGAAAGCCAGCGTAGGACGCGACATGATCGCCGAACTGCGCGACCGCGGCGTCGAAATCCAGGCCACCGGCAAACGCACCATCGCCGAAGAAATGCCCCACGCGTACAAGGATGTCGCAGACGTCGTCTCCGTCATGCACAATGCGGGAATTACGCTGCGGGTGGCGCGGTTTAAGCCACTTGGGGTAATTAAAGGATAGTTTTTGCCCCGTAGAATCGATTTCGATTTTCCGGCTTCGTTTCGCTTCGCTCAACTACGCCGCGACAGGCGATTTCGATTTCGATTTTCCGGCTTCGTTTCGCTCCGCTCAACTACGCCGCGACAGGCGATTTCGATTTCGACATCGATTTCGACTTCGACTTCGATTTCGATTTCGACTTCGATTTCGATTTCGATCTCGGGCTTCGTTAGCGCAGCGTGACGTAGGCGGGCGCGACAGGAACCATGAGTGCGTATATTGCGTAGTATTGAGTATGTTAGCGCATCCTCAGAGCGCAAAAAAGCATCAAACTGGGTAGATAGAGCAATTTCGATCAATATCAATGAAGAGGTTCCCATGAAATCAACTCGAATTCTTCTGGCATTGCTGTTGGCTGTCACACTGGGCTTCACGGCCTGCAGTGATGACGACGATGGCAATCAGCCTGCAACGAAAGCAACCATTGCAGTCAGTCTGACCGATGCTCCTGCGGAATACGATGAGGTCAACATCACGTTCAGTGAAGTCGCCGTCAGCATGAATGGCGGTTGGGTCGTGCTCTCCGGCAACCCTGTTACCATCAATCTTCTGGAGTGGAACAACGGCAATTCCATCGAACTGGGACGCGCGGATGTGGATCCCGGCAAGGTGACGCAGATCCGCCTGATGGTTACTGATGCAGAAGTGGTGGTCGATGGCGTGACCCATACGGTAACCATTCCCAGCGCGGAGCAGACGGGACTCAAGCTCATCACCAACTTTGATCTCGTTGCCGGTTCCACGTATGAATTCGTGATCGATTTCGATGCCCATGCATCCATCGTCACTACGGGCAATCCGCAGCATCCCAACGGTTACAAGCTGAAGCCGACACTTCGCGTGGTTGAAATGGCGACGACCGGATCCATCTCCGGCACCGTGAGCAATCCCGAAAGCGCTCCCCTCGCCGTCGCCTCGCAGAATGGCGTGGAAGTCACCTCGACGCCGGTGGACATCACGACGGGCGAGTTCCGCATTGCCTACCTGCCCCCCGGCGAGTATGATATCACCATCACCGACACGATGGACAACACCTACAGCCAGACGGGCATCACCGTCACCGCCGGAGCAGACAACGCCATCGGCACTGTGACGCTGGAATAAGATTATCGAATGTTCAACGAAAAAGGGTCCCGTGTGGGACCCTTTTTCGTTGCTGCGATGATCGAGCGATTAATAGCTGCTCTCTTCGCCTTCGTCCATGTTGCCGTGATCGTGACCTTCATGGTCCCCTTCGTGCATGTGACCATCTTCCATGTGGCCGTCATCTGCGGCGCCCTGCTCGACAAGGTCCATGCCGCAGACGGGACAGGTACCGGGCTCGGCATAGGTTTTTTCGCCTTCGCATTTCATCGGGCAGTAGAACACGGCCTGTGTTGCTTCACCGTTGCTGTCCATTTGCTCGGTGCCTTCATTCTGCATGCCTTCGTCCTGCTTGTCGGATTCTCCACCGCCACATGCGGTGAACAACATGATCGCTGCGAGCATTGCAAAAAACGTGGTTTTCATGGCGTCTCCTTTATTTGATTTGTGGATTGTAAGCGAAGATGTTCTTCACTGAAATGTTATTTACGTGCTTCGTTTGTACCTATGGCGCCTTTGACAACGCCGCATTTGAGCATGGCATCGCCGAAATACGGGTTGCGGATCTCCGGCGAGGAGGTCAGCCAGTATGCACCGTCATCGTTAAATGCCATGGGACAGTATGCAAGGTACACTGTATCACCCTCCACGCCAAACGTGGTGAGTGCCGCCTGCAATTGTCCGCCCAGCTCCGCGTAGCGCAGACGCTGCTTTTCGAGATCACGGGACTGCTGAAGGGATTCCAGGTCGCCGGTGAGGGATTTCCGTAGTTCCGCCCAGCGGAGTTTCCCGCGATCCGAGAGTCCGGACGTTCCCATATCCGGCAGCATTTCCCGCATGGCCACTGCCGCTTTCGGCACGGCGGAGGGATCGGAGGCGATGAGTGCCTCGCTGATTTTTTCATAGCTGCTGAACAGCGTGTGCAATTGTCGGCGAAAATCCGCAGGCACGCCTCGCATGCGTTCCACATGCCCGTGCGGCATGCCATGCGCCCTGTCCATACCCGCAGCGGCTGCGGGATTCATCATGCTCGCCTTGCCCTGCAACTGTGCCGCCGCATCGAGGGAAAATGTCCCCTGCGCGACAACGCGCTCACCTGCACCGAGACCACTCTCAACAATGTAGCTGTCGCCCGCTTCGGCCCCGAGACGCACCTCGCGGTAGTGGAATACGGGGTCCGGCGACTCAGGATCGCGCACCCAGACGACGGAGCGTTCACCGGTCCAGAGCACGGCACTGCGCGGAATGACCAGCGCCTTCTCCTTTCCTTCAAGCAGACTCTTCACATGCCCGGTGGCGAACATTTCCGGTTTGAGCAATCCCGCGCTGTTCTGCATTTCCACACGCACATGCGCCACGCGTGTGGAGGGATCGATGACCGGATCGATGAAACTGATGCGTGCTTCGAACTCTCGTCCCGGTACCGCCGCCAGGGTGAATTGCATGGGCATTCCCTCGCGCAGCCACGCGAGATCGCTCTCATAGGCGTCGAACTGCAACCACACGCGCGAGAGATCAGCGATGGCGAAGAGGGACTGTCCCTCACGCACATAATCCCCTTCACTGACATGGCGCATGAGCACGGTTCCGGCCTGCGGCGAAAGAATATCGAGCGTGCGGCGAACCTGTCCGCTTTGCTCTATCGCGCTGATCTGCTCGTCGGTCAGGTCCCAGTAACGCAGCTTGCTGCGCGCGGCGTCGAGGTAGGCCGGACTCCGATCCTTCATCTTCACGGCCTCGAGCAATTCCTTCTGCGCCGCAATAAGATCGGGGGAATAGAGTTCGGCAAGTTTCTGTCCATGTCCGACCCGCTGTCCGGTGGTATTCACGAACAGCTTCTCAATACGCCCCGCTACCCGGGCGGTGATTTCCGCCTCGCGTGTCTCATCGGGCTGCACTTTGCCGGGCAGTCGAATCTCGCGGTATGGCAATTCCTTCTGCACGCGCACGGTGCGGATGTTCGCTGCCTGTACGGCCTCTTCGGTCATCTGCAGCCGATCCGGGGAGTCCGCCGAGGCGTCCTTGTCGAGTGGAATCAGCTCCATGCCGCAGATCGGACAAAGTCCGGGTTCATCCTGCTGAATCTGCGGATGCATCGAGCAGGTCCATATCGTGTGCGTTTCCGTGGATGCGGCGTGGTCGTGTTCGCCTGCGCCGGTGCTGCTGCCGGACCCGCCTCCGAAAAACAACCAACCGAGCGCCATTCCTGCAAACAGGAGTCCGGCAATCTGCAGCACCCGCCTGATATTCCATTGCTTCATATTCATCGTCATTGTGCTATTCCTTATCCTGTGCAGTCAGATATTCAATTTCATCGGCCGCAATGCGGGCCCGGGTCCGTGCACGTTCGCCGTCGAGCGCATGGCGCAGTACATCGCGTTCCACCGTCAGCAGATCTTCAATGCCCGCACTGCCGGTGCTGTATTCCTTCATCAGTACATCAAGGGTTTCGCGTGAGAGCTTTTCGAGCCGCTTCGCCAGTTCCAGCGCACGCCGGGCTTCGCCAAGATCACGCATGCGGGCACTGAGCTGCGTCGCGAATCGCTGCTGCAGCTCCTCCCGCTCCGCATCTGCAGCGCGTGCCCGCAACTGAGCTTCCTCCTCCATCGCGCCGTAGCGTGATCCGAAAAGCGGGAAGGAAACGCCAACCTGTGGAATAATGGCGTCGCGTCCGTTATCCGGAACATCAATGTCGTCACGCGGAGCAATGGAGGTGTAGGTGAGTCCGAGAGTGAATGATGGATACCCCTGTTTCTCTGCGGCGCTGCCGCGGGCGGACCAGTACCTCCCCTCCTCTTCCAGCTCACGCAGCCGCGGATGCTGTCGGGTACGCTGATCAAGAGCGTTCTCACCCTCCATCACCACAGGGATGGGAAGAGAGTCCGGAAGCAGCAGCATGTCGCCCCGCACGTCATGGCGCACGAGACGGGACAACTCACGCAGCAGGGGACGCCGGTCATCGACCACATCCTCCAGCGAGGTTTCGAGCTTCGCAATCTCGGCGTCCAGACGCAGCAGATGTGAAAACGGCTGCTTCCCCGTTTCGTAGCGACTGAAGGCGATTTCACGCAACGAACGTACCAGTGCGAGATGCTGGCGCGTGATATCTTCGCTGCGATGCAGGACGTACAACTGATACCAGCTGCGCCTCAGATCGAGAAGCACGCGCAGACGGGTGTCCTCAATCCGCGTATGCTGCTGACGGGAACGTGCTTCAGCTGCATTTTCTTCAGCACCGAGCGTCCCGAACCAGGGGAAGGATTGTGAAACACTGATAGATGCGCGCTGGGGTCCGAGCCGGGTTTCCACGGGCTGGACGAAATATCCGAAGCCGACTTTGGTGTCGGGCAGCGCTGTGGTCTGCGTCTCCTGTTCCCGTGCCGCGTCGTAGCGCAGCCTCGAAGCCGTGATGCCGGCGTTGCGCTGAAGGGCCATATCCTCGAGTTCGGACAATGTCACCTTCGACGCGGGAAGCGCATCCTCCGCCTCCTGCTGCGCAAGCAGCAGTGCGGGGATAAGCAGGACAAGCAGTATTGCGGGAATGATATGATTACGCTTCATGACTGCCCTCCTTTTTCATCGAACGGATTTCCTTCCTCTCCTCCAGCCAGCTGTACAGCACGGGCACGACGAACAGTGTGACCAGCGCGACAGCCATGCCTCCGAAACTGGGAATGGCCATGGGTACCATGATGTCCGACCCCCTTCCGGTGGATGTCAGCACCGGCAGCAGGGCCAGCAGCGTTGTGGCCGTGGTCATGAGACAGGGACGAATCCGTCGCTGTCCCGCTGCGATCACGGCCTCCCGCACTTCCTTCACGCCGAACGGCTTGTGGCTGCGGAAGCTCTGATCGAGATACGTCGCCATCACCACACCGTCATCGGTCGCGATGCCGAATAGCGCGATGAAGCCCACCCACACGGCGACACTGAGGTTCACCGGGTGCATCTGGAAAATGTGCCGCAGGTTTTCCCCGAACACCGGGAAGTTCATGAACCACCCCTGTCCATACAGCCAGATGAGAATGAATCCCCCGCTGAACGCCACGGCAATGGCGGAGAATATCATCATGGTCACCGGGACGGAACGGAACTGCAGGTAGAGGATGAGAAATATCACGAGCAGCGAAATCGGGATCACAATGCTGAGCCGCTTCTCGGCGCGAATCTGGTTTTCATAACTGCCTGCGAATTTCCAGGACACACCGGGGGGAACGGTGAGCGCGCCCGCCGCAATGCGGTCTTTCAAATGCTGCTGCGCACGCTGCACCACATCCACTTCCGCTTCGCCTTCCTCGCGGTCGAAGATCACATAGCCGACGAGGAAAGTGTCTTCGCTTTTGATACTCTGGGGACCGCGTTCATACTTGATCCGGGCAACCTCGCCGAGAGGAATCTGCACGCCCATGGCAGCGGGAAGCAGAATCTTCCTGAGTGCATCAGGATCGCCGCGCAATTCACGGGGATAGCGCACGCGCATCGCGTAGCGCTCCCTTCCCTCTACCGTCGTGCTCAACGGCATGCCACCCACGGCGACCTCGAGGTACTGCTGCGCATCCGCAATGCTGATGCCGTAGCGCGCCAGCGCATCACGTTCCCACTCTATCTCCATATACGGTTTGCCGACGATGCGGTCGGCGAACACCGCGGAAGCTTTCACTCCGGGCACCTGTTTGAGTTCATCTTCAAGCTCGAGACCGAACTTCTCGATGGTCTCGAGGTCGGGACCATACACCTTGATACCCATCGGAGCGCGCATGCCCGTCTGCAGCATGACGAGACGCGTCTCGATGGGCTGCAGTTTGGGTGCGGAGGTGACACCGGGAATGGACGAAGCCTTCACGATCTCCTGCCAGATGTCATCGGCACTGTGTATGTGGTCGCGCCAGTTCCGGAAATACTGTCCCCCATCATCCGGTACCAGCTTCCCCTGCGCGTCACGCACGAACTTCCCATCGTCATCCACACAAAAGCGGAGACGGTTGCCGTGCTCGTCGACCTTGTATTCGGGACGATAGAGGATGACGTTCTCATACATGGAGATCGGCGCGGGATCAAGCGGCGATTCCACGCGTCCCAGTTTCCCGACCACCTGTTCGACTTCCGGGATGGCGGCGACGGACATGTCGAGCTTCCGCACGACGCGGAGGTTTTCCTCCATACCCGCATGGGGCATGGATGTGGGCATAAGCAGGAAGGCGCCTTCATCCAGCGCCGGCATAAATTCCTTTCCCGTGCCGGGGAAGAGCGAGGACAGGTTTTTCCAGGGACGCGACTCCCGCAATTCGATTCCTGTTTTCTCCACGAGATCCGCTGCACCGCCGAAAATCCCTTCCACGCCCTGCCACACCAGCAATCCCCACAGCAGCAGGAACCCAACGATGCTCAGGAAGCGTCCCTTATGCTCGAGCGTCCATCGCAGGATAGGCGTGTAGAAACGGATGAGGAGCAGGAAGAAGCCGAGTACGAGGAGAATGATGGCGAGGATGAAAAGTCCGTTCACAAGGAGGGACTGATCGGCGCCCAGCGGCATCCACTTCTCGCTGAGCAACCAGGTGATGGAGAGCACGGCGACGGCGGGACTCACCCACTGCAGCCAGCGCTTGCCCTGCGGTTCGTAATACAGGCGCAGGGCGTTGCCGATGGCGATGAGCAGCAACGTTCCTCCGGCCCAGCTGAATCCCGCGATCCAGAGTGCAATGCCGCCTGCGGCGAGCAAGGCGGACCAGTACCATCCGAGTCCGCGAATACCGCGCTGCGCTTTCAGCACTCCCCGATTACGCAGCCGGAAGGAATACACCATGTGCGCTATGGCGGGAAGGAACACCAGCGCCACCACGACAGCCGCAAGAAGCGCAAAGGTCTTGGTGTATGCGAGAGGAGTAAAGAGCTTTCCTTCAGCTGCCTGCAGGGTGAAGACGGGCAGGAAGCTCACCACCGTGGTGGAAATCGCGGTGATGATTGCCGAGCCAACTTCCGTCGATGCGCGCGCAATAATGTCGCGCAGCGAATCGCCGGCGGGTGCTTCATCCATGTGCCGCAGGATGTTCTCGGTGAGAATGATACCCATATCCACCATCGTCCCGATGGCGATCGCGATACCGGAAAGCGCAACGATGTTTGCATCCACACCCACATATTTCATGGCGATGAACACCATCAGCACCGCAACGGGAAGCAGGCTGGATATCAGCAGCGATGCACGCAAGTTGATTACCATCACGATCACGACGATGATGGTAATGAGAATTTCGAGGGACAGCGCTTCTTCAAGCGTACCCAGAGTTTCCTTGATGAGCTGCGTGCGATCATAAAACGGAACGATATGCAGTTTGGAAACGCGTCCATCATCGAGGACCTTCTCCGGCAGTCCCGCTTCGATCTCGCTGATCTTTTCCTTCACCCGATCGATGACGGCGAGTGGATTGTCGCCGTACCGCGCTACGACCACGCCGCCCGCGACTTCGGCGCCCGTCTTGTCAAGTGCCCCGCGGCGGGTGGCGGGTCCGACAGTGACATGCGCCACGTCTCGCACACGAATCGGCGTATTGTCGCGCACCTTCACCACTGCACTTTCGATGTCGGAGATGTTCTTCACGTAACCGAGTCCGCGCACGAAGTACTCGACGCGATTGATTTCGATAGTCTTGGCGCCGACATCGACATTGCTTTCCCGCACACCTTTGACGACGTCACGCAACGTGACGCCATGCGCCTTCATTGCATCGGGATCAATGTCGATCTCGTATTCTTTTACGTACCCACCAACGGAGGCGACTTCAGCCACCCCCTGCACGCTGCTGAGTGCGTATTTCACATAGTAATCCTGCACCGAGCGCAGCTCGTCGAGATCCCAGCCTCCGAGGGGATTCCCCTCATTGTCCCTTCCCTCAATCGTGTACCAGAACACCTGTCCCAGTGCCGTGGCATCGGGGCCCAGCTGCGGCTGCACGCTTGAAGGCAGTGTGTTGGGAGGAAGGGAATTGAGTTTTTCGAGGATGCGGGATCGGGACCAGTAGAAATCCACCCCGTCTTCAAAAATCACATAGATGCTGGAGAAGCCGAACATGGAATTCGAGCGTATCGTTTTCACGCCTGGGAGTCCGAGAAGCGCCGTGGTGAGCGGATAGGTGATCTGATCCTCCACATCCTGTGGCGATCTCCCCTTCCACTGTGTGAAGACGATCTGCTGATTTTCCCCGATATCCGGAATGGCGTCCACCGGTACCGGGTCGCGGGGCAGCACATCGTTCTCCCACGCGAACGGCGCGGTCATCACGCCCCAGCCCAGCAGCAGAATCAGCAGGCTGAAGGTGACGACTTTATTGTCGAGGAAGAAACGAATGATGGTGTTGAGCATGGAGCATATCCTTGTTCAAAAATGAACTGTTCATGTCATGGCCGGACGGGACATGGCAACGCCGCGGAACAGATAGAAATACCTGTCCACGTACCTGAGGATATGCGGGACTTAATTCAGGAAGGATTGAATGAGAATGGGGATGGCACTTCCGGGTGGGAGTCCGGGAGGACCGTGGGAAATCGGGCGCAGCGCAAGGACAGGCTGCACGGGAGCAGGCTCGCTGTCGAAGGCGACCGGAAGCATGACCGGTGCCGCGTTGAGCTGATGCTGGTCGAACGAAGCGACGAACACCGTCTGCACATCCAGCACCTTGCTGCTTACCCTGTCTTCACAACTCGGGCAGCGGTCCATATCATCACCACAGCAGCTTGCGTGATCGGCATCCACCGCCACCGCCGTGTACCGGGCTGCCCCGTGACAGTAATGCGTATTCACGGTAACTCCGGTGATGCTCACCAGCAGCAGCAGTATCATCGATATGGAAAAGCTCTTTTTCACGACAAGTAACATCCGGATTCCTGCGCAGGAATGCAAGTCATTAGCCACAACGGTAGAATGGGCAACTCCGTTCCATCCCACAACTCGCCCACATTATTGCATGACTTATCATACATTAGCCGGCAATTCCCGGATAGCGCATGATTATTCAGACGGGGAAGAGAAATGAATCGCTGTCCCCCGAAAAGGCATCAGACAACTACATTCGCGCTTGCGGATGATTCGAAATCGAAGTAATGTTTTTCATACAGATCACAAGTTCAGAGGAGACAGCATGGCACCCTATTATTTTGCCAAAACCATTGACGGCAGTTTCGACGAAGCTATTGAGAAAGTCACAGAAGCACTGAAGGCGGAAGGCTTCGGTGTGCTCACTGAAATCGATGTCAGGGAAACCCTGAAGAAAAAACTGGATGTCGACTTTCGTCCCTACCGCATTCTCGGCGCCTGCAATCCCCCCTTCGCGCATCAGGCACTGACGGCGGAGGACAAAGTCGGCACCATGCTTCCGTGCAACGTCATCGTGCAGCAGCTTGAAACCGGTATCGAAGTCGCCGCCGTCGATCCCCTCGCCTCCATGATGGGCATCGACAATCCCGACCTCGTCGACATCGCCAATGAAGTCCAATCCCGCCTCAAACGCGTCATCGCCGGGCTCGAATAACAAATTTCAAATTGCAGATTGCAGATCCATCGTCCCCACGCTTCCGCCTTTGCCCCTTCGGGACTACGGCGTGACAGGCTGCGTGGGGACGTTCTGCCATTTGTAATCTGTAATTTGCAATCAGGGATTGCTTCCCCTAATCCGACAGACATCCGGGAATACCTCACGGGAAGCAAACCCTGCTCCTGTCGTAATTGCTATCTGCCATCTGCCATCTGCGCTGTGTGCTCAGAATTCCCGCTCAATCTTGTGAACGATGTGGAGGAGGCGCTTGCGGCCGTAGCGGAAAACGGATTCAACAATGAGCGCACCGGCGAAGACACCGAAGGTGACGAACATCACGGTGCGGCTGCTCTGCCACTGGTAGTATATGAGCAGGCAGAATACGGTTGAGATGATGAGGATATTGATGCCGAGAAGGATGCGGCTGCCGCCGACTTCGGATGCCAGCCGAAAATGGGAGATGAGTACGAAGATATAAATGACAGTGAAGATGGTGCTGTTGAGTGCCGCGATCCCGCCGAGATCCACCAGCACAGCCAGGGCAGCGCTCAGCGCCGCAGTGATATACAGTCCTTCCACCGATCCGAACCACATTTTGCGCTCGAAGAATTCCGGCAGTTCCCCGTCCTTCGCCAGGGCGTAAGACACGTTGGCTCCCCCATACAGCGTCGCGTTGAGCGCCGATGCGATGGAAAACAGTGCCCCGATGGAGATGAGCAGGAATCCCGCTTTCCCGAGAAAGGGTTCCGCTGCAATGGCCAGGGCATTCTCGCTCGCTTTGGTGAGCTGCGCGATAGTCAGATTCCCCACTGCAGTCACGGATACCGCGACGTACACGAAAAGAACAATACCGATGCTGATATAAATCGCACGGGGAACAATGCGTTTCGCATCACGAATATGCTCGGACGCATTCGTGATCAGTCCGAACCCCATGTAGGAAAGGAAAAAAATGACGGACGCATGCAGCAAACCATTCACTTCCGTACTGCTGAACGATGGCTGCAGCAGCTGCTGCTTCACCGTCAACGCGCCAAAGCCGACGAAGACCATCAGGATCCCGACCTTGATGATGACGAAATACAATTCCGCCTTCCCTACCGCCTTCGACCCGAAGAAATTCAGCACCGTGAACAGCATGACTACCGCAATTACGGCGACGGTCATCGCTGCGCCACCTGCGTTGAATCCGATCAGCGGCAGCAGATAGCCCCCGAAGCCCTTCGCGAACAACGCCACCGAGACCACGTAGGTCAGCCACATCAGCACGCTCAGCACACCCGTTGCGAGATTGTCCCCGATCCCCTTGAGAATGAACGCTATCGGACCCGCATTCGACACAATGCGCGGTGCCAGCTTGGCATAGGAATACGCGACAATGATCGCATATCCACCGGACAACAGGAAGGCAAGGGGCAAATCCTCCTTCGCCAGTTCCGCTCCTACCCCGAAGATTGAAAAAATACTCGCCCCGATCATTGTCCCCACCGCCATCGCAACAGCCTGCCATAGACCGATGCTCCCGGATGCATCCTGCTTCATCATCGCTCCCGTATGTTTGCGTATGCTCTCATACTACGATCCCCCCACCCCTGATGCAAGTGGTCAGTATGCCTCATCGTCCCCACGCTCTGCGTGGGGACGATGAGCCATCTGCTATCTGCAATCTGCCATCTGCTATCTGCTATCTGCTATCTGCCATCTGCAATCTGCTATCTGCAATCTGCTATCTGCCATCTGCCATCTGCAATTTGCTATTTGCAATCACCCGAACAGCTGCTCCTGTGAGATGGCGGTGCGGGCGAGCATGGTGGCGACCGTGCCTTCGGGGAGAGAGGTGCGGCGCGAGATGGCGACGAGGTCGTAGCCGCGCTCGGCGAGACGCCGGACGACAAGGTACATCGGTTCGCCGATTTCCACGATCCAGCCATCGGGATCCTTGATGCGGAACACCTGCTGCGCCCAGGGCTGCTCGCGAATTTCATGTACGAAGCGTATGTCTTCCCTGCGCAGCAGCCGCGCCAGGTCTTCAAGTTCCTCGCACTCGAAATACAGCTCCATTCCAGGACACATTCCTCGATGACGAACTTCCGCCCCGGTTCCTTCCTCCAGCAACGCCGCGAAATGCTCGGCGTCATGCAGCGCAAAGCCCGCCCGGTAACTCACATCCTCCCCGAAATCGAATTCCACCTCCTGTCCCAGCAATTCCTCATAAAACCGCCGCGACACCGCCATATCCTTCACCGTGATCAGCACCCCCTGATACCGCACCCCTGCCGTCTTCCTCGTTTCCATATCCATCTCCTTTATTAAGTTCTCCGCGAAAATCCGTACTCATCCGTGAAAATCCGTGTTCGCCTTACCAGCAGCTTACCAAACGCACACAGGTCATCGCTACGCCGCATTCCTCCTCTTCCGCAGTTCCTCCTGTTTCTGCTCCAGCACGCTACCATACGTGATCGCCCCTTTCCCGAAGCGCCGCCGGATATCGTCGAGGCCGGTATACAATCCGTCGAACTTCTCCTCCTCCTCTTCGAAAAGGAAGAGCTGTCCGTAATCCTCGATGAGATCGGACGTGGAGATGCCCAGCAGGCGTACGCGTACGCGGCGGGTGTAGAGGGACTGAAAAATGCGCTCGGCCATGCGGTACAGGGCGTGGTCGGCGTTGGTATAGTCACAGTGCAGGGTTTTGGTGGCGGTGACGAAATCTGCGTAGCGCAGTTTGACGGTGATGCTGCGCGTGAGAAAGCCCTTCTCGCGCAGATCGTGTCCCACCCGCTGGGCGAGCTGTTTGAGCGTGGCCGTCATCGCGCGGGGATCGAGCACATCTTCGAGATAGGTGTGTTCTGCACCGAGGGACTTCTGCCGCCGGTAGGGCAGCACCGGCGTGTAGTCGATGCCGCGTGAATGCTCGTGCAGCGAGCGTCCATGCCTGCCGAACATGTTGGTGAACAGCTGTATGGAAAGACGGGCGATGCTGCCGATGCGCGGCATGCCCATGGCCAGCAGGTCGCGCTCCATCACCTCGCCCACGCCGGGCAGAATGCGCACGCGATGCGGCGCGAGAAACTCCGCCTCGCGTCCATCGTCCACCCGCACATCTCCATGTCCCTTCCCCACATTGGTGGCCACCTTGGCCACAAGCTTGTTGCGCGCAATACCGTAAGTGAGCGGCAGCTGCAGTTCGCCCATGATGCTGTGCTTCAGACGCTGCCCCCATCCCCCTTCCTCGCCCAGCACGCGGCCGCAGCCGCTGATGTCGAGGTAGAATTCGTCGATGGACGCCTTTTCGAGCACGGGAACGGAATCTTCCAGCAGCTCGGCCACGCGGTCCGAATACTCGGCGTAATGCGTGAAATTGGGATGGAGAAAGACCGCCTGGGGACAGCATTCATACGCCTGCCGCAACGGCATGGCGGAATGCACACCGTAGCGCCGCGCCTCCCGCGAACAACCCGCCACAACCCCGCGCTGAAACGGCGTGCCGCCCACGATCACCGGCCTCCCGTTCAGCGACGGATCCATCAGCCGCTCCACGGAAACAAAAAACGTATCCATGTCCAGATGCATGCAGCGCGTCGGTGGCGCTCCCGCTTCACTCATCACCATTTCCTCTGCCGTACGAGTGTTAGATATTTGTCTAACCAATAGTACAAAGTGACCGCGACAATGTCAATGGGAACACGGACAAAACGGACAACACCAATCAATGGGAACACGGATCCGCACGGGTCTTACGGATTTCCACGGAAGTTTTTGCGAGCGCTTTCCCCTGTCTCCGTGGAAATCCGTATAAATCCGTGAAAATCCGCGTTCCCATTGATTGGAGGTTATTTGAAGAGGTCGGTGTGGGTGCCGGTGCGTTCGAAGATGATGCGATCGGCGTCGATCTTGTAGATGAGCAGCCAGTCGTACTCGAGATGACACTCCCTTCGTCCCTTCCAGTTCCCTATCAATGCGTGATCCCTGTGCAGGGGATCGGGTGTGCGTTCCTCCACAAGCGTCCGGATCATGCTTTTGAGTTTCTCCATAGGCTTGCCGCGACGCTTCATGCGCTGCACGTCACGTTCGAACTGCCGTGTATACGACGGAGTACGCATCAAATATCGAGCGCACGGAACATGTCATCAACATCCTTGCATACGATGACATTCTTCCCGGCGTCCGTCTCATCGAAGGTTTTTTGTGTTGTGTTCCTGGGAATTTCAATGTCGAAAGGGAGTCCCCCCCGCAGCACGACCTGTTTGTAAAACAGCGTGATCGCCTGCGTAGCACTGAGGCCGAGCTGACGAAATACCAACTCCGCATCCGTCTTCAAATCCGGTTCTATTCGCGCTCGTACCATGGATGTCTTGTTCATTGCAGTCTCCTTCAATAAGTTGCTCTCAAAATGTAGCACAAATGGGATACAGCATCAAGGCAGAGTTCAATCAATCGATGAGAACACGGATCCGCACGGGTCTTACGGATTTCCACGGAGGTTTTTGCGAGCGCTTTCCCCTGTCTCCGTGGAAATCCGTATAAATCCGTGCGAATCTGTGTTCCCATTGATATCTTTAAGGAGATGACAAGGAGAAAAGGATGAACATCGGAATATTCTTTTACGGGATTGCGGCGTTTATGGCGCTGTTGTTGGTGATTGTTGTGAGCCTCCTGCTGCTGGCGAAAACCAATCCGCGACTGGCACGGCCGTATGCTCGCTTCATACTGCGCCTGTTTCCCGGACAGGAGCCTGTCATCGAAGAACAGGAGGGGAAGCCGCCACGGGTGTCCTTCCCGCGTTCACCACGCCGCGCGAAGTTCGATCGTGTGATGACGTGGACAGGACTCGCCATGTGGTCGATCACCGCATTGGCCGGACTCTTCTACTTCCACGATACCTTCATCACTGTATCGTCTCTCATCCTGCTCACCTTCGCCATCATCGCCCTGCGAATCAATGAAGTCCCATCAACGGGAACACGCCCTCAACGATAACACGCCCTCAACGATAACACGTCTTCAACGGTAACACGGGTTTGCACGGGTCTTACTGATTTCCACGGAGGGTATTGCGAGCGCTTTCCCCTATCTCCGTGGAAATCCGTACAAATCCGTGAAATCCGTGTTCCCATTGATTGGTGTTCTCCGTTTTGTCCGTGTTCCCAACTCAATTCAGGAGCCCTTCACATGCCAGAACCAACACATTCTCGCAGGGAACATGAATTTCCATCTGCGATAGCGCAGCGGGGATGGCGGTATCATCACTGCGGTATCCCGACGGATGAGGTGCGGGCGGGAGAACGCTATCTGCCGCAGTTCGGGATGTATGTCAGCGGTTTCGCGGAAAGTGAATTCGGCGTCGAATGGATGCGCTTCGAGGAAGGGAGTCCCATTGCCGAACTCATCCAACGCGTGCCCCATCTCGCCTTTGTGGTTGATGACCTCGATGCAGCACTCGAGGGACGCGAAGTACTAACCTGGCCCAACGCCCCATCCGACGGCATCCGCGTTGCCATGATCATCGAAAACGGTGCCCCGATCGAACTCATGAGTATCAATGATGACACTTCCTTCAGTGGGAACACGGATTTGCACGGGTCTTACTGATTTCCACGGAGGGTATTGCGAGCGCTTTCCCCTATCTCCGTGGAAATCCGTACAAATCCGTGAAATCCGTGTTCCCATTGATTGGTGTTCTCCGTTTTGTCCGTGTTCCCGAGTTAATCAGTGTTCCCCCCTCTGTTTTATTTAAGTGCATCGTACCGTAACTTCCGGTTGTCTCCTTGACGGACGTCCGCTTCATCCACGCTCACTCAGGACAGGTACTCCGTGTATCCACTATTGAAGGGATTCCTCCCGGTAATTCTGACGCTTTTCATTATTTCACACGGCGTTGCGCAGAAGAAGGACGCTGATGAACCTGTGATGGATCGTCCCGCGATCGGTGTTGTGGGCGGTGTGTCGTATAACGTGCATGATGCGGCGTTCTCGGAGCTGCCCGGTGTGCCGAGCTGCTGTACGGGCTATGACGGTGGGGACGGTATGGGTCCGGCGTTTGGACTCGCCTCACGCTTCGTCATCGACGCGCAGTGGACGCTGCATCTCCTGCTGCGCTACGGCGATCTCTCCGGCATGCTCACGCAGGAAGAGGATATTGGTCCGGTGCTCACGGCGCGGGGACCCGAGATGGCGACGGTCGAACATCAGCTGGATGCAACGGTCGGTATGCTCGACTTTCGTCCCACCATCGGCTACCGCCCGATTCCCGGCAGCGCGTTCACGCTGTTCACGGGCGTGCACCTCGGCTACCTGCTGACCAATGACTATGCACAGACCGAAGATCTCCTGCGTCCAGAAGACGCCACCTTCGACGATCTTCAGCGTGAACGCAACCAGTTCTCCGGTGCGATGCCCGACGGCGCATCAATGTATGCGGCGTTTTCGGCGGGACTCCGTTACGGGATGCCGCTGGGGGGACAGTGGTCCCTCTGGCCTGAGGCCGCGGTGCGGCTTGCTGCAACGTCCCTGACGAGCGGGGTCGACTGGAATGTCCATGGCTTCGAAGGCTCCCTGGCGCTCATGTACCACATCCCGAAAGCGCCTCCTCCCCCGCCACCACCACCGCCTCCTCCCCCACCCTCGCTCAAAACGGGTATCCGTGCACTGGCGCGTGCGGCGGACGGCAGTCTGCGCGACAATGCGCGTGTGGTGGTGGAACGTCTCACACGCAGCGAACTCTTCCCGCTGCTGCCTTACGTGTTCTTCCCGCAAAACAATGCGGATCTCGATTCCACCAGCATGCATATGCTTGCCACCGGCGCGACGACGGGCTTCGATGAAAGCAGTCTCCCGAATAATACACTTTCCATTTATGCGGACCTGCTGAATGTGGTCGGCAGCCGCATGCAGCGTAATCCCTCCTCTACCATCACGCTCACCGGCTGCAACAATGCCACCGGAGCGGAGCGCAACAACCGCCGCCTCTCGCGCAGCCGCGCCGAAGCGGTGCGCGATTATCTGGTGCGCGTCTGGAATATTGACGCAAAACGTATCCGCCTGCGCGACCGCAATCTCCCGGCCGAAGCGCCGAGTACCGAAACGGTGGAGGGACAGCAGGAAGCGCGTCGCGTGGAAATCACTTCCGACACCTACGCCGTGCTCGCACCCGTGCGCTGGCAGTCTGTCGACCAGAGCGTCTCCACTCCCACCATCGCCCTCATTCCTGAAATCATGTCCGATGCGGGACTCCGCCACTGGTCGCTCCGCGTCACCCAGGGCAACGAGTCCTACGCCGAATACAACGGCGATGGCGACGCGCCCGAAAGCGTGGACTGGCGCATCGATACCACGCGTATCCCGGAAGCGGGACGCAATGTGGACATCACACTGCAGGTTGAAGACAGGGCGGGACAGTCGAGTACTGCTCGTACAGCGATTCCATTCGACACGGAAACGCGTACAACCGAAGTGGTCGAACAGCGCGGAAATCGCCGCATCGACCGCTTCAGTCTTATCCTCTTCGACTTCAAATCCTCCGATATCGGTGCGGAGAACAAACGCATTCTCGATCTCGTACGCGATGCCATCACCCCGCGTTCGCGCGTGACCATCTACGGCTACGCCGATCGTACCGGCAGCCAGGAAATCAACCGTGAACTCGCACTCGACCGCTGCACCTCAGTGCGCGATGCGCTCAACAAAGCTCTGCGAGGCGCAGTCGTGCAGCTTGAGGCGGTGGGAAGTGACCGTCTGCTCTTTGACAACGATCTGCCTGAGGGACGCAATTATTGCCGTACCGTGCAGATTGTCGTGGAAACCGGTCTGGACTGATTGTTGTACCCATGCCCTCCGGCGAAGGAGTGAAAAGATGAAACGCATATACATTCCGCTCACCGCATTGCTGCTGCTCGTAACCGCCCTGCCACTGCGGGCACAGCTGCAGTTCGACATTCTTTCGACCGACGGCTCCGCTTACCCGGAGATCGGCGTGGTGTTCGAAGCCAAGGACGGTGCGGGCAAAGCCATCATCAACTATCAGCCCAGTGATTTCACCGTGGTGGAAAACGGCATCGTGCGCCCCGTGAAATCCGTCAGCTGTCCCCCGCCCGTCACGCCGCAGGTGTCCATCACCTTCACCTTCGACGTCAGCTTCAGCATGTCCATCGATAACA
This sequence comes from bacterium, assembly GCA_020444325.1. Classification (NCBI taxonomy): domain Bacteria; species bacterium. The sequence continues at coordinate 89,835 of JAHLLD010000016.1, read as the reverse complement.
GGCTTGCCAACCTGCAGTCCGCTTCGACGCAGTTGGTGTCGGACCTCAGCTATCCTCCGGCGGCAAGCGTGATTACATCGTTCGATGACGACAGCCGCATCCTGACTCCCTACACCAGCAACAAGGCCGACATCCTCAACACCATCAGCGCGCTCACTGCCTCCGGTGGCGGCACTGATTTTGAAGGCGCCTTCCTCGATGCGGGAACCGGTGCGATCGATGTGACGAAGAATCGTCCGGGTGACCGCTATATCGTGTTCATGACCGATGCTTTTCAGGGACTGACCACGGCCATCGAAAACCAGATCATCAATGCCGCCAACGCAGCGAATATCCGCGTATACACAATCACCGTGAGTCCCAACACCGTCAACCTCTCCCTCCGCCGCATCGCCAACCGTACGGGGGGACGCTGGTTCGAGGATGTGCTCACCGCCCAGGAAGCGAAAAACATTTTCGATCAGATCGGAAGTGAGATTTTCATCTATCCTCCCTGCACACTCATCTATGAAACGGACGGCTGCGATACCGAACGCTCGCTGAGCGTGACGCTGCGCAAAATCGGCGACGTTGAAACGCGCACATCCACCGTCAGCATCAATCCGAACGACATCGTCGCACTCAACACCAATGTGCGGCTGCTGGATTTCGGACTGGTGCCGGCGGGACAATCGAGAACGGACAACATCGTACTCCGCGCACAGGGCACGAGCATCCATGTCACTTCCATCACGACAACAGACGCTTCCTTCCGCATTCTTGACTACGGCGGCAGTGCGCCCCCGTTCGACCTCGCGGCCGGATCGAGCCGCACTCTGCGCATTCAATTTCGTCCCGTCGTCACCGACCGCATCACCGCCGAGCTGGAAATTGTCAGCGACGCGCCCTGCGGGGAAGGCAGTTCCCTCGCCGGCGGCAGCTATGATCCCGCTCCCCTGCGGCTGATTCAACCAAATGGCGGGGAAAAACTGTTCTCAGGAACGTTCTTCCGCACGGAGTGGACGGGCATCAGCAGCACGCAGGTCGCCGAACTGGAATACAGTACCGATGCAGGGTCGTCATGGACCAGCATCACCGACAACGTGTACAACTTCGTCTACAACTGGCGCGTACCCGATACGCCCAGCGACGAATGCCTCGGCTTCGTACTCACGCGTGAAGAACGCATCGCATCGATTGACAATGTGTGGGCGGGACTGCAGCCCGATGCCATCAACGAGATCGCTGTGGCTCCTTCGGGTGTCCTCAGTGCGGCCGCGCTGGCGAATGGACAGATCAAACTCTTCTACCCGAAGGATGCGACGTACATCAGTCTCATTGACGCGCATTCGAGTTCGGTGAACACCATCGATTTCTCACCCGATGTAAAGTACCTGGCTTCCGGTGGGTCCGACGGCAACGTCCGCATCTGGGATACGCGTACCGGAAACATGATCAAGGAACTCACGCAGCTGAGCGGCCCGGTACACAGCCTGCGCTTTTCGGCGGACGGGAATTATCTCGTCGGCGCGTCGAGCAATAACATTGTGCTGTGGCAGGTGTGGTCGTGGACCCCTGCATGGACGAACAACAGTGACACCAACGCCGACGGCGCTGTCGCCATCAGTCCCAACCTCGACTTCGTCGCCTCCGCCCGCGGCAACGGCATCGCCATACTCGATTTCAGCGGGGGCGCCCGGCAGCGCACACTCAGCGGACACAGTGGCGCAGTGCGCGCGCTGGATATTTCCAATGACGGACTACTCATCGCTTCCGGCTCCGACGACCGCACGGTGCGCCTGTGGAATACGCTCAAGTGGGAGCAGAGCAAGCGGATGAATGGACACAGCGGCTCGGTGCGCTCAGTGTCCCTGGCCAACGGTGGCACGCGCGTTATCTCCGCGGCTGCTGACAACACCGTCAGGATATGGGATGGACGCGACGGCGCAGCCCTGCATACGTTCAGCGGACATTCTGCAACAGTGCAGAGTGCCGCTTTCGACCGCAAGACCAAACTCGTCCTCTCTGGAGGAAACGACCGCACCATCCGCGCCTGGGGCTACGTGCCTCCGCTCGGCGACAAGAGCGACAGCCTGTTCACCATCATCTCGACGGTGACTGATATCAAGGGCAATCCCCCGCGCTTCGAGGATTTGAAATGTCCCGACACCTGGAGCGATGATGAAGCCGTGATCGTTAACACGGGAAATCAGGATGTGACGGTGAGCGGACTCCGTATCACGGGAACGGACAAGGATGCTTTCTCCGTCATTGGCGGGTTCACGATTCCACCCGATGTACTCATGAAGCCTGAGGACACGCTGCGCATTCCGTTGCGCTTCTTCCCGACACGCGTCGGCGACTTCGATGCCGTTCTGGAACTCGACACTGACGTCCCGGGCTCGCCGCTCGTGACGCTGCCGCTGTCTGGACATAAAGACAGCATCCGCTCCATCGTCTTCCCCGACACCGTCGATGTCGGTGAGCTTTACGCCTGTGCACTGCCGGTGGAATTCGAATTCATTCTCGCGAATGAGGGCGACCTCCCTGTCATCATCGACAGCCTCGACAGCGACCTCGGTACAACGGTTTCATTCACCGGATCGCTTTCGCGTACACTGCTTCCCGGACAACGTGATACATTGCGCGGGTATGTGCATCCATCCGTTCACGGTCCTTTCGAAGGCTATGTCCGTCTCGAAACCACACCCTGCGGCTTCACCGAAGACATCATCATCCGCGGCAACATGGTGCCCACAGCCCTGGTGGCCAATCCGAATCCTGTGATTTTCGATTTCGCGGCAGTCGGCGATACTTCTTTCACACAGGTCGTGCTGCACAATCCGACAATCACCGACATGATACTCGACAGCCTGGCATTCCTGATCAGCACACCGCCGTTTGCGGTGCTCGATTCCATGGCCTGGCTCGACTCCCTCGCCCTGCCCGATACGCTCGCACCGGGTGACAGTATCGTGTTCCGTCTCGCCTTCTTCCCCACGTCCGAGGGCGACGCCAGCGGTGCGATGTTCTTCCATACCACTTTCCCGTGCGACGATTCCCTGCTTGTCCCACTCATCGCATCGAGCTCACGCAAGCCGCAAATCGCACAGACGGCGGAAGAATTTCCTTCCCTCCTCTGTCCTGAAGAGCAGACCTCGCATGCGACAGCGACATTGAGGAATACCGGCGGACTCCCTCTCACCATCTCGGAACTGCGCTTTGAAGGGACGCATCCAGGAGATTTCAGCGTGCTATCCCCATCGACGCCTTTGACCATCGATCCCGGAGGCAGTGAAACCGTCCAGCTGGAATTCAATTACGGCGCAGTGGGCAGCGACAGATCGGCCATCCTCGTCGTACTAAGCAATGCGGAAAACACGCCGCGCTTGGAAATCCCCTTCACCGCGAGGAAGGATTCCGCCAATGTGACGTGGACAGTAACCGATCACGATTTCGGTGAACTGTACGAATGTGAATTCCCCCAGACCGTGGATTATGTGTTCAGCAACACCGGTACTGTGGATGCCACGGTGGACATCGATGTCAGCGGCGTGCCGGAAGGCTTCTCATATGATAATGTGACCGTGCGCACGATTGCACCGGGGGCAACGGAAACATTCACCGTTACCCTGCTCCCCACCGCCTACGGTAACTACGCTGCCGATCTGGCCTACACCGCGCAGCCCTGCGATCAGTCCGGCCAGATGACGTCAATCACGTACAGCTACGCGCCGCATGCGCCCGAGGTCTTGCCTCTCATGGTGGACTTTGGAACACTGGGCATAGGTGCCAACGCGACTGATGTGGTTACCATCCGCAATCCCCAGCAGCGTCCCATGCGCGTGCAGTGGAATGCGCTGTCCGACCCGAACCTTTCCATCCTGTCCCCCATCACGCGGGACACCACGCTCGCCGGCGGCGAATCGGTCACGATCACGCTGCGCATGGATGCGCTGACGGACGGCGACATCACTGACCTGCTGCGCATCTTCACCACGCAGGCATGTGACGACTCTGCCACGGTGAGTATTGCGGGACGCGTGGACGCCGCCACATCCGCCATCTCTGTTCCTTCGCTGGAAGGAGAAATTGGCACGTACGTCACCATCCCGATGCGTCTCGATAACGCCGTGAACCTGGCGCTGACGGGCACACGGTCATTCACGGCCGACCTCGTCTTCAACCGGTCAATGCTGTGGCCGGAGGATATCAGCAGCAACACCGGCACGGCGAACTTCACCGCCACCGCTGAAGGAAATGACCTGCGCGTGAGCATCACCGTTGATCAGCCTTCCTCACCTTCGACTGGAGTGCTGGTTGAATTGCGCTGTCTCGTCCTCCTCGGCAATGCAGACAACACGCCACTGCTGCTCGAGAATTTTGCATGGACGGAAGGCATCGCCTCATCAACCACAACGGATGGCAGCTTCATGGCCACCGGAATCTGCGATGCGGGTGGACAGCGTCTGATTGCACTGCCCTCGACCGTTTCCCTGTTCCAGAACACACCCAATCCCTTCAATCCCACGACGGAAATCGCCTTCTTCCTCCCGGAAGAGGCGGCGGTGAATCTGCGTGTGTATGACATGCTGGGACGGGAAATCGATGTACTCGCAGAAGGCCTGCATTCTGCCGGTGTGCATCGGGTGCAGTTCGACGGTGCGGGACTCGAGTCAGGAAGTTACTTCGCGGTGCTTCGCAGCGGCGACGAGGTTCGCGTGAAGAGAATGATATTGATGAAATAACGGCTAGCGGAATACGCAGTCGAACTGCCAGGTCAGGCGCTCTGCCCCAAGCCTGACACGCGTGTTCAGGAACTCCACCGGATGCGCGACGAATTCATAATTCCGGTCTCCGTACGTTGTTGCGGGGACCGGAAGTTTTATCTCCGTCGCAATCATCGACGGCAGGCAGACCGGGTCGATGATGTCTGTCACCTGCAGCGGAATCTCCTCCGTCCATGGTATCTCCCACCCCAGCAACGACACATGCAGAGTCGCAAGCAGCTGCACCAGCTTTCTCCGCGGTTCGAGAAGCAGCTGTCCGTCTTTTGCCGTCCGTACACGAAAGGCCACGGTGTCACGCAATGAAAGTTCGATGCGCGGGGACGAAGACGCACTGATGCCGGTGTATGTCCCTGATACCGCGATCCTGCCACTGCCCTCCATATCCAGGAGTACGCGCAGTTCATCACCCCGCACCGCCAGCAGCCGCGCTTCTTTGAGATTCACCGCCACGCGTCCACTGTCGATATCCAGCCTGTTGGTGTACCGAATGCCAAGAATCGATTTTTTCTCCTGCAGCAACGGCCGCGTGGGAGGAAAGCCGACGACCACATCATCACTCCGTGCCGATGCAAGCGCGCCGAACAACCTGTTCAGAACGTCACTGCGCAGAGAAACCGATCCATCCGTCTGCTGCCCGTAGCGCTTTGCGTACAGATCCAGCGTTGCATCGCCCGAAGCAATGCGTTCCCTCAGATCACCGATACGCCGTTCCGACTGTTCCACTGTTGGCAAATCGATCGAGGAACAGGCCGCCACAAGTATGCTCAAGGTCAGAACTGCCAGGCCGCGGACGGCTTTATGCAGTTTGTGCATATTCCAGCATCCCTCTTTATGCACTTTCTGCATATTCCTGCGGCCAGAATTATGCACTTTCTGCATATTTTCGGGCGCAAAGGACCGCGCAGGCCACAGCTGTGCACGCCCAGTCATCATCGCACCCTCAGGGTTGTGAGGTTTGCGGAGACGAGCACAAAGTCATCGAAGATGAGAACATCGCGCAGCTGCATGTTGTAGTCGAGCAGTCTGCGCGGAGTATTGATAACAAGGCGGGGCGTTCCCTCATACGGCGTACTGCCGCCACTGATGGTAAGCTGCTGATCAATTCCGAGCGGCAGGCGCAGCGGCGGAAACTGCTCACGCAGCGTTCCCAGCTTCACCCGGATCACATCGGCAATGATATCCTCCGCGGCGGAGAGCACTCCACCGGCCTGCACATCGGGCGCAACATGATAGGGCTCGAACTCCACGCGCAGCGCATCGCCGTCAGGTACAAGTGCGAGCTGCGTGTCCATCAACAACCGCACATCAACCCCGTATCCCTCATTGCGCACGTTGAGATGCAGCGTCACGAGAGCCGAGCCGTTGTACAGGTCGCCGTCCACCGAATCGATGACATACGCGGTCTCCGCGTCGATCCATCCCTTTCTGCCGCGCAACTGTGCGAGCATGCGGAGGATGAAATCCTCACGAAGCTGCAGCACCAGGTCGGCATCGGATGGATCCGGCTTGCGCAAAAGGCGATCCGACAGCTGCAGCACGCCCTGATGGCGTACTTCCAGCGCGGCGGCTTCACGCGCCAGCGCATAGCGTTCGCGATCCACGTTTCCCCCTGCGGCACTGCGCAGAAGACTGCAGCCCGTCAGCAGGGGAAGCAGCAAAAGCAGCATGGAAATGCGGGCGTTCATCGATAGCGTATGTTGAGCAGTTTCTTTTCTTCGGTACGGAAATACTCCTCCCCGGGAATATCCATACTGATTTCCTCTATACCCCCGAGTACGGGATTGCGCCGCGCCTCGGTGATCTCCTCCGTCAGATCTCCGCCTTTCCAGACCACAAGGCGACGCGGACCATCGGTGCGCAAGAGGGGACGCGCCCAGCGCAGCAGGGCTTCGAGACGCGTGACGGCACGCGCCGTGACAATATCCGCCTTACCCGCGTAGTCGCCGAGCACGACATCATCCTCCACGCGTCCATGCACGGTGCGCACGTTCGGCAGTTCAAGCGCTGAGGCCATTTCCTGTACGGTGCGGATTTTCTTTCCCACGGAATCGACAAGGAGGAACTGCACGCCGGGCAGCAGGATTGCGAGGGGTATGCCGGGGAGTCCCCCTCCACTGCCGATATCGGTGATCCATCCTTCGCGTGGCATGGGGAGCTGGGCAAGAACGATAAGCGAATGGAGCATATGATTGCGCCAGACCTGCTCCTGGTCTTTGCGCGAAATCAGATTGATGCGGGAATTCCAATCGAGCAGAAGGTCCACATAGCGCTGCAGCAGTTCCTGCTGCTGCGCTTCCACCTGCACGCCGGCCTGCTGCAGGAGGATGACGACGCTTTCCAGATTATGCACGTTCTGCATAATGATGTCAGCGATTTCGTACGATGGCAATTTCCACGCGCCGGTTACGCTGCCTTCCCTCGTCCGTTCGATTCGGCGCGACGGGTTCGGACTCTCCGTAGGTGCGGATTTCCGCTTCGTTGAGCAGCTTCACACCATGCGTACGCAGCCAGTCGAGCACATATTTGCTCACTTGCTTCGCCCGTCGGTACCCGAGCTTGACGTTGTACGAAACGGTGCCGACGGAATCGGTGTGACCGGAAATGACAACGGTGGATTGCGGGAACTGCTCGAGAAGGATGGCGGCGCTGTCGAGCTTGCGCTCTTCTTCGGGACGAATGTTGGAAAGGTTGAAATCGAACTCCACGGTGAATGCATAAATCTTGCGCTCATCTTCCGCGATGGGCAGCATGATCACAGAGTGTTCGAGAACCAGCTTGTCCCCTTCCGGCTTCGCGCGTCCTTTGATATACGTCTCTCCGTTGGATTGGTACTCCTCAACGGCATTCTGGAAACCGGCTTTCGTGGCGGAAATATTATAGAGCTTGTTGAAGCGCAGCGGGACTTCCACCACACCGTAGCCTTCGCCGATTTCCGTTTCATTGTCACCGGAGGCGACGTTGATGACGGCATCGATCGGCTCCATCGTATATGCGTTCACGGCGCGGAGGCGCAGTACGATCTGCTTCTCCTTCTTCACGGGCGGTGGTGGCGGAGGCGGTGTGACGATGCGCATACGCGCGGCACGATAAATGTCGAAGCCGCCCTTCCCTCCCTCACGGTTGGATGCGAAGTACAGCGTATCGCCATCGGCGGGACCGTGAAAAAACACTTCATCACTTTCCGTATTCACGGGCGCGCCCAGCGCTTCGGGTTCACTCCACTTCGAAGTCGTGCCCTTTCCGCTGCGCCGGCTGCGGTAGATATCGAACCCACCACGACCGGGCAATGCATCAGACGCAAAGTACAGTTCATCTCCTGCGGGTGTAATCCACGGCGTAATCTCGTTGCCGGAGGAATTGAGTGTGGACCCGAGATTCACCGGCGCACTCCAGCCTTTTTCCGTGCGCAGGCTCATCCACAGGTCGCTGCCACCATTGCCGCCGTAGCGCTCGGAGGCAAAGATCAGCATGGAACCCGGACCGCCGTCACCGCTCATCGTCGGATGATGATCCCATTCGACGTTGTTCACTTCTTTGACGAGATGCACATCCATGACTTCCGTGCCGGCGCCGCTGAGGCGTCCTTCAACGATATCGCAATCTCCGACGGCATCGTCCCTGTAGCACTCGGTGAACATCACCTCGCCGCCGCTGCCGGGAAGCAGCAGCAAGGCTCCGTTCTTGATTTCTCCCGACGTGGTGCGCAGAAGCAGCGGAGCGGTTTCCCCTTTGGGAAGCAGAAACATGCGGTCGAGTTCTTCGTCGCCAACTGCACGGTTTGAAGTAAAATACAGTCCCTTCGCCGAAGGCAGCGGAGCAAGGTCGTCCGCGTCGCTGTTTGCGTGCGTCACCGGAGCGACCGCCCACTTCCCGTCGAGGTCAGTCCCCGCCTCGTAAATGCTCGTGCAGGAGGCGAGGAAAAGCGCCCCAAGCACGATACCTATTGCATAGTGTCGTGACATGTATCAGAGTCTGAGTTGTAGCATAAGCAGTCCGTAGGCAGTCGTCACGCGCCAGCTGTCGTCAGTAGACGACACCGTGGTCAGCGGCAGATTGAGACCTGCATGCGGCGTGATGGAAACCGAGGGACCAAGATGAATTTCATAACCGAGTCCGAGAGCAATGGCGAAACGCATGCGCGTTCCGTCAGGGATGTCACTTTCCTCGACCAGCACATTGTCGGTGTTGCCGTCGTAATAGGTGATACCCGGTGTCAGGATGTGCTCAATGTGATCGTAACGTGCGTCGAGCGGAAAGCCGAGTTCGAGTCCCGCCATCAAAAACGCACTGCTGCGCGGGATGTACCAGAGAAATTCCGGCGTGACGCTCAGCCATTGCAGGGTGACGTTGGACGTGTTGCGGTACTCGACATCGATGGGCGGATCATCTCCGACAACGATGGAGGGACGCACTTCCTCGCGCGAAAATTCAGCGGAAACGTCGTAGTACGTCACGAGCACGCCGTACGCGAATCCGAGCTTGGGATACTGCACGAGGAATTCCCCGGCGAAATGGAATTGCGTGTCACTCTGGTCGCTGAAATTGCAGTCACAGGATGGCGAGAAACTGCCGTCGTGTGTGTAGTACATTGCCCCGGGACCGAGTCCCAGCACATAGCGCACGGGACGCGCGGAGAGAATGTCGCTCTCATAGGGTGCTGCAGCGGAGCGCAAGGGCGTATCCGAACGGAACTGTGCCTGCAGCGTCGCAGGGACGCATGTGCAGAACAGGAAAAGACACAAGAGGAGTATACGATGCGTTTTCATAGGTGTTGCCAGAATACACAGATCAACGCAGAAGTACAATAGTGCGCTGCGACTCCTTTTCTCCGGAAATCAGCCGAAGGATATACGTACCGCTGGAAATATTGCGCAGATTTATGGCGACGTGGTGCTCCCCTGCTCGCATGTCGGCATCGAGCAGCACGCTGCGCACGCGACCGAGCATATCACAGAGCAGCAGCCGTGTCTGACCGGAACGTGGCAGCGTGAACGTGACGGTACCCGTTCCCTGCAGTGGTGACGGATAGGGAGCATGCAGCTGCAGCGACTGCGCAGCTGGGATGACGCCAGCAGACTGCGTCTGTGACGACACGCGGAAACCCGTGTATGTGGTGTACGCGTCGTGGTAAGCGAAGCCATAGCTGCTGGCACCGATTCCGGCTGCGTCGCTGGTTTCGATGCGATTGATGCCTGTGGGCAGCTTCAGTCTGGCATAGGTCCATCCGCCGGAGATCGGGGAAAAGGCGTTCGACGGCAGGGGCACGTAATTCACCGTGATTGCGGACTGTGCCGTGGCTGGAGCGACGAGGTTGACAAAATTAGAATCGTCCTGCGCCTCGCAATTGTAGTTCGCTGAAAGTCCCCAGCTGGGTTGAAGAACCGGATTGCCCTTTGGATGCATGTCCTGTCCCAATCCGCTCTGGTCTTTGTATCCGTCACAGAACGCCCAGTACCCCACGAGTCCAGCACGATCGAGCGCACTGAGCCTTCCGTCCATCGCAGCACGCAGCTGCGCGGCGCTGCGTTCAATCTGCCAGTACCGGCATTCATCCAGCTGTCCCCAGAAGAGGGATTGATTTGATACGTTGTACACGCCGCCGAAGGCCACGCCGCCACCGCTGCCCGCAAAATCCTGTCCGGTAAAACTCGCATTGAGTACCTCCTGTCCCCCGAGATACAGTTTCGCATATCCCGCAGAACCATTCATGACCAGTGCCACATGCCGCCAGCGTCCGGGCAAAAGCACATTGTCGCTTGTGTAGAACAGCTGCTGCAAAGGGGGACGTCCCACGGCCAGCGCGAGGCGGGCGCGGTTGAAATCATACTGCACTTCCCAGGCCGCGTTCCCGCCGGCAAAGCGTGACATCACCGCCCCACTGCCGTTTGCATTCACCATGCATTCGGCGGTAAACGTCGATGATGCAAGCTGCGGTGTATCGTCCACCTCGAGCCAGCTGTCGCTGTTGACCGAGACGCTGGTATTCGTCACCAGGGCAGCATCCGCCAGCAGCATGCCTGCAGGAAAGTAGTGACAGCTCATGAAGCGGTCGGTTGGCACGAGCAGCAGCATCGAGCCGTCACCGTATTCATTGGTCGAAGCATCCCAGGTGGCGGAATTCGCATACTGTGCAACCAGCACGGGCTTGTCCGCTTCGATCAGTGAGGGAGTTGAGAGGATATCCTCATGCCAGCTCCCCTCCGCAGGCAGGGAAATCGCTGGTCCACCATTGACGGTATAGCTGGTATTGTCTTCCGTCGCGACGACGCGATAGGTATCCCCGCGTCTGCGGGAACGGAAGGGTACGGCAACATATTCCGTCCCGAGATAACGCACGGGAATCATCTGCTCAGCGAGAGGATTGAGAAAGTCGAGGCGATTGCCCTGATCAGGCACCCATCCGGATTCCGCCCCGGAAAACACGGCCACGGGATGCGACGATTCGATCACGGAGCCGGTAACCGACCCCCCGGATCCCGCGACATAGGATTTTACATAGTACACTTCACCCGCGTTCAGTGTCACGTCGAAAGCCAATCCCGGTGGACGCAGCAGGGAGGTCATCGCGCTCGGCGTAATACTCACCACGGTGCCGTCCTCGGTCGCCATGACGCTGAAATGCTCATAGGCTTCAGCGAAGTTGTATCCCGCCGTCACATACCTCGTCCCGAGTGCATGCGTCGGGAGAATTGTCATCCCATCCGAATGGCGATCACGGAAATTCCCCGCAAATACATGCACGGGTGTTGTGCTCTGAAGACGCAATCCCTTCTGCGCGGGTATTTCCACGGGAATCGCATTGTGTTCCGCGGCGACCTCCAGGCTTTTCATCGCGCCGGCGGGAATGGAGAGATGCTCGATGCTGTTGTCGACCGACGAACGCAGGGTGACCTCGGCGCCCGACGGCGCGGAGATAAAAACGCGGAGGTACACGTCGGCCGAGCCGACGAGATCGGGAAGAAAGCCAATCCAGAAATCCGTACCCGCCGTATTGGTGCCGGGTTCCATGCAGGGCTCTTCCGAATACGGGGGAAGCAGCACCTCGTTACTGCACTGGCGTTCCAGCTCCTGTCCGAACACGCGCACCGTATACGTGGCGGTGACGGACTGCAATTGCTGAATACCGCGGAGCTGCCAGCTGACAACGGCGACACTGCCGGGAAGCAGGGGATCGGGAAGCACGGGCACGGTGAGACTGCCAGTGGCCAGGACGAGCGATGACGGGAGTTGCAGTTCCGCCTGCAGCGATCGCAGCGCGCGTCCCCCGGTATTGCGCACGAGCACGGATACGGAAAATGGATCCGGTGTATAGCCGAGTCCCTCTTCACTGCGTTTGAGGACGACGGTGTCGCCGCAGTCGATGACGAAATCCATCGTCGCCACGGGCGGCAGCACGGTCTGCGCACTGCATTGCGCCGTGAGCTCCGGTGGAGCGATGATGGAAAAATCTACCCTCACCGGTGTCGCCGTATCCACCGTCGCAGCGTCACAGAGCCACTGCAGCGGCATACTGGAACCTGGGCTCAGAGGTCCCGCAATGCTCTTGATCGCACTCTCCCCCGCCGCCAGCATCAACTCAGGCGGCAGGGCGATCTTCACATCAATATTGCTGAGCGGCAGAGATCCGATGTTCGTCACCGTTGCCGTGGCGGGAATGGGATATGGCGTGAACGCGGAACTGTCCTCGTTCACCACAAGTGCAGGAAGCGAGCATGTAAGCAACGCCTCCCGCGTAGCCAGGAAGCCGTAGTCCGTGCGCAGACTGCGCGTGGCACCGGACGCGATTGGCTGAGCATTCCACTGCAGCAGCGTCGCGTGATCGACGATCGTGCGTCCCGACGCCGTGTAATCCCACACCGCCGCACCGAGGTAGCCGTCGTACTGCCAGTTGCCGACGACGAATTGATCGGGAGGGTCCGCCGTCGCACTCTGCAGCCGTCCCCGCACCACGATGCCATTTCCCGCCGCGGTTGCTTCCCACCCGGCAGGCACAGCAGAATCGAACCAGGAGCGTTCCGTCGTTACCGCGCTGCCGTCGACCTCCATATCGACCACATCCTCATCCCCGATCATCACATCCTGCATGAGCAGCGCACCGGCCGATACTGCATGTCCCGTCACATTCTCGAGTTCCGTGATGATGTTGATGTACGCGTAATCGCCGTCCATGGAAGGGATGAAATCCTGTTGAAAAAGCAGGACATCCTTCCCTGCCGACAGTCTTGCGCGTACACGGACACGATCCGACAGCTCCTCGACCTCGATATCCTGCATCGCCCTGCTTCCAAAGGGTGGAGCAGTCCGGTGTAACAAATTGTTCGTAAAAGTGTTAGTACCTATATGGACATTCGTATAGCCGGTTACTCCCCCGGTGCTCTGAAACTGGATGGGAGTACCGTCTGACGCTTCGATACGGAATTGTCCCGTCGCCCGCACCACCCCGACAGCGATCACCCCGTTGTCGGCATAGCTGTACAAGGAATCGAGCGCCGTCTGCGCCGGTGACAGGTGGAACGCGGCAACGAAGGTCAGTATTGTGAGGACGGCATAACGAACGGACACAACACGCATGAAGTCCCTTTCCTTTCTGGCTGATAGATTGAATATATCCGGAGTGTGCATTTCGCGCAATGCGATTCGGAAAGAACAAAAATTGGTTTCCACGGAAGCATCTTTCCTCTTGCGCCTGCAACGCACCCTCGCTATATTCTTTTATTCGGTGAAAACCGTACTCCCAACACGACATTGATTTAATAGTTACAACTCATACACTCGCTTGGAGGAAAACAATATGAAATTGAGGCACCTGTTGTCTTTGACGCTTGGCTTGTCAATGTGCTTCGCAGTGCTCCAGGCCGGACAGGGAGGTCCGGGGAACGGAGGAGTGCAATTCAAACAAACCGGTGTCATGGGCGATATGCAGCGTCTTGTCGGTGAGGAAGTGTGTTTCACCCTTACGGCAAAGGACGAAAACGGCAATGTCATCCGCTCATGGGATCAGATCGGACAGCCCACGACGCTTACGCTGGTGAATACCGACGCGAACTCCGATTCCAGCACACAGTCCTGGAATGCGGATCCCGATGGATACAGCTGGGCCGTGATCAAACATAACGGAACCGAACTGACGCGTATCGACGACAGCACATGGTCCATCCCCGAGACGTACTTCGTCGACGGCGAGGCAGAAATCTGTCTGACCGTCACCAAGGCCGATACCGGCGTGTACATCGCGGTGACGCCTGACCTGCCCTTCCTGAATCAGGTTTCCGCCAGCGTGGATTTCATGGCCGATGAAGTCACGAATTATCTTGTGGACCTCACATCGCAGACCCCGCCGACTGACGGCGTATTCCTTCTGCGTCCCTACGAAATTGTTGTCGTTCCCCGCGACCGCTATCTCAACTACTCGGAAGTGACGATGAAGACGCGCTTCTCCGCGCGCTTCCCCGGTGAGTTCGATCAGCAGAATCCCGGTCTCGCCGAAATTTTCTCGGGTGACGTGTTCATTCAGGGACTGACGAATTACCTGGTCGCATCGCGTATCGAGCGTGAGAAGCCGACCGAGACGCAGTGGATTCGCGCGTACTCAGTCAACGATCCGAGCATCTTCGGTCAGACCGATCCCTATGAAGTTCTTTCGCATGCACCCACGGCGTTCTCGCTGCTGGATCCTCCTGATCATTATGTACTCAACCTTCTCACCTCGGCTGGTACGCAGGACTTCACCTGGGAAAAACCCGTTCCGCAGGATCCGTACACCGACATTCAGGTTTCACGTTTCAACACGAATCTGGTTTCCGATGTCGTCACCTACGAATGGGTCATCGTCGACAGCGTGAGCCTCACCAACGCCCATCGCATCGCATCGAATGACAACGGCATGAATGCCGAGCTTTCGCTGACGCATGGACAGCTGTGGGGATTGATGAAGGATATCAGCGGTCAGCAGACGACGCGCTTCTACCAGTTCCTCTGGTACGTGAATGCGACGGATGGACTGTACACGACCAAGAGCGATCCCGCGCCCGGTCATTACATCTCCATGATCGCCGACGCCATCAGCAGTGTCAAAGGCGCACCGCGTCCCACCACCGTGGCGCTCGAGCAGAACTATCCGAACCCGTTCAACCCCAGCACGAGCATCACGTTCAGCACCACGCGCCGCGGCAGCGTGTCCATCAAGGTCTATGACCTGATCGGCAAGGAAGCCGGCACCATCGTCGACAAAACCCTCGACGCCGGCGTGCACACCGTGCAGTACGACGCCTCCTCCCTTCGCAGCGGAGTGTACATCTACCGCCTCGAAGCCGAAGGCAAAGTGCTCTCCCGCCGCATGGTGGTGATGAAGTAACAGGAAAATGCCCGGAGGGGGCAGAGAAATTCCCTCCAAACTATACTTTACCCAACCCAGGAAAACCCCGCGTGCCCAACCATGCGGGGTTTTCTGTTGATACCATCAAGGGGAACACAGATCACACAGATTTGACGGATCAGGGCTGAACACAGGTTGCACAGATCTCACAGATTTACACGGAAGTTTGGGAAATGAGATTTATCCAAACCTCGGTGAAAATCCGCGAAATTCGTGTGATCTGTGTTCCGACTTGATCCGTGAATTCTGTGAAATCAGCGTTCTACATTTATCCGTAATATCCGCGTTCGTCCGCGTTCCCATTGAATGTAGCAGTATTTCCGAGTATATTTTCGGATATATACATGATTACGCGGGGGGCCGATGAAACGCTTTCTCCTTTTATTTATGCTGCTCTGTGCGCAGATGCAGGCGCAGCAGGTATCGACATTTGCGCTTCTGGAACCGGTGGATGAAACGGTATTCACGCTCACGCGGTCGGATGCGTATGAGCGTTTTCGCTGGCTGACCGCGGCGTTGTCTGCGACGTACGAAATTCACTTCGCGCGAGCGGACAATCTGCAGCGCGAGATCGTGCTGCCATCAGACAGCGGTGGAAGCGCGGCGAGTTTGACTGTCACGCACAATCAGCTGTTCGACTACATGTCCATTATCATGGAAACGCCGAACACCACAGAGTGCGATGTCATCTGGTACGTCGTCGCTTCGACGCCTGATGACACAGGGACTTCCACTCCTATCGGTCCGGGCATTCCCGGATACCGGCTGCGTCTGACGGATGATGATAACGAACGGGTTGGCGTTGCCTTCGACTTCGCTGATGCGCATACGCCTGTCGTTCTCACAGCTGGCGATTCACTCTGCGTGGACCTCCTGGCGCTGCGGTCGGATACACTGATTGAGGACTGGGATCAAACGGGACGCGATGTCACCCTTTTCATAAGGGACGCAACCGTCGATGTCGACACCTCCAGGCATTCGTGGAGCGCCGATTCCCGCGCCTTCACCTGGTCGCGTCTTATAGTCTCGGGGACAGAGATCCCTCTGCTGCATCCGCGAGAATACATCATTCCCCGTGAGCTGTTTGAAAAGGGACGTGCGCGGTTGTGCTATCAATCCAGCAAGGCCGAAACCGATATCCGTATGGAACTTCGTCCCGGAAAGGCCGCACATCTTCATCAATCCCCTTCCCTTACCTGGAATGCCGGTGCACTCGACCGGCTTTTGCTCGAATGCACCTGGCCCGACTCCACCACTCCCGCCGTGTTTCTTTATCGTCCCTTCGAAATTCTGCTCACCCCGCAGGATCGCTATCTCAATACGATCACCGACGACGTGCGTGTGCGCATGGAAGCCCTGCATCCCGGCGAAATCGACACCGTTCCCGGAAGCGGCGTTCATCCCCTCACAGCACCCGAAATCACGCTCAACGGCCGCCGGGAGTTCTATTTCATGGCGAACACCGCCCGTCCCCTCCGCGGCAACACCGGTCAGATGCTGCTCGTCACCAGCAGCGACGACCAGAAACTCAACAGCAGCCTCCCCGCCTTTGCGCAACTCGCCCACCCACCAGCGCCGTTTGATCTGGTCGAGCCATCGAACAACGCTGTCATCAGGCTCGTGTATGCCTCATTGAAAGAGGTGTTCAGTTGGACAAGGCCCGACCCTGTCGACCTGTACGACAGTGTGCGTCTTTCCATTGACTCGGACGAATATTTCAGCGACAGCGTGCGCTACACCCTCACCTTCCAGAAGTTTGGTGACAGCAGCACGACACGCGTTTATGCATCCGACAGTGGCGGACGGCTTCCCAGACTCACCCTGAATCATGGAACGCTTGCCGGTATTATCGACGAGTTCAATGGCATACCAACAACCGTCTTTGTTGATGTGATATGGTGGGTCACTGCAACCGACGGCACCGATACGGTCTTCGCCGACTCGACCGCACCGGGCTATATCGGCAGGCGGATTCGTTTCCAGAAAACGGGATTGGATGCCCCAGTTTACACCCCGATGGTGACAACTCTTTCCCGGAACTACCCCAATCCCGCCACCGGAACGACCACGATAGATTTCAGCAGCATCCGAAGTGGACTGGTGACATTGACCGTACATGACATGCTGGGAAAGGAAATCGCACGACTCGTCGACGCACCTCTCGCCCCCGGCGCCCATTCAGCGGTATTCAATACCCACGCCCTCCCCGCAGGAGTCTACGTGTACCGCCTGTCTACCCCCACAAGCACCCTCACCCGCAAAATGCTTATCAATCAATGAGAACACGGATTCTCACAGGTCGTACAGATTTCCACGGAGACTGGAAAAAGCGCTCGCAATAATCTCCGTGGAAATCCGTAAGACCCGTGAAAACCCGTGTTCCCATTGATAGTATTACACCGCGCCCATGACGGCGTTAAACACGGTGGTCACGACGATGTCGTTCACCGAGCAGCCGCGGGAGAGGTCGTAGGCGGGACGCGCGAGGCCCTGGACGATGGGTCCAAGCGCTTCCGCGCCACCGAGACGCTCTGCAATTTTGTAACCGATGTTGCCGGCCTGGAGATCGGGGAAGACGAGGACGTTCGCGTTGCCTGCGATTTCACTCTCCGGCGCCTTTTTCTTGCCAATGGCGGGAATGATGGCTGCGTCGAACTGCATCTCGCCGTCCACCTTCAGATCGGGCCTGCGTTCGTGCACGATGCGCTTCGCTTCGAGCACCTTGTCGATCAGCTCATGCTTCGCACTTCCCTTGGTAGAGAAGCTGAGCATGGCGACCAGCGGTTCTTCTTCGGTGAGTGCATGGAAATTGTCGGCCGTGCTGATGGTGATATCAGCCAGTTGCTGCGCATCCGGCAGAGGAAGGACGGCGCAATCGGCGAAGGCATAAATCTTCTCCGGGAATTTCATCACGAAGAGACTCGAAACGGTTTTGATCCCTTCCTTGAGTCCGATGCAATGGAGCCCCGCCTTGATCACATCACCCGTGGTCGAAAGACTGCCCGACACACTGCCGTCGGCGATGCCTTTGCGCACCATCAGATCACCGAAAAACAGCGGATGCTCCACCGTCTTCCGCGCCTCTTCCGGCGTCATGCCCTTGTGCTTGCGCAGCTCGTAGTATGTGTTCGCGAAATCTTCGATATGCTCGCTCAGCGCGGGATCCACGATGGCAATGCCGTCGAGACTGATGCCCTTTTCTTCGGCTTTCGCGCGAATATCTGCTTCCACGCCAACCAGCGTGATCTTCGCAAGTTTCTCATCCGTCACGATCCGTGCCGCCTCAATCGCGCGCTCATCCGTCGCATCCGGATACACAATGTGCTTCTCGAGTTTCTGTGCCCTGCTTTTCAGGTCGTCAATAAAAGTCTGTGGGTTCATGGTTCTTCTGTCTGGTGAAGAGAAAGAGAATAGCGTACTAAATTACTAAAACACGCAATGGGAACACAGACGAACGCTGATGCGGCGGATCAGTGAGAACACGGATAGCACGGATTTCACCGATTTTCACGGAGATTGGGAAGAACGCTTTTCCCAAACTTCCGTGAAAATTCGCGAAATCAGTGTAATCGGTGTTCCAATTGATCCGTTTTATCAGTGTTTGTCCGTGTTCCCATCGATGGGATGCAGCCAGCGGATGATGTTGACAAGCAGCGGGGCGTTGCGGGCGCCTTCGGGGGCATTGAGTCCCATCGGAATACGGCGCTCGCCCGAGAACTGCGCAGTGAACATGGCAGCTTCGCCGAATACGACGATGCGTCCCTTCCCGTATTTCATTGCCGCACCCTGGCGCCAGGCTTCAATGTTCACGCGAGGCGTCTTGTCCTCGAACACCCAGGCGGTGTCGGGCTCCACCGAGAACATGCGTGCGCCGAAACTCAGCAGCGGTACATGCTCACCGTCGATACGGAACGCCGACCCGGTAAAGGTGACGACGGAGTCGACCCACATGCCATCGAGTTTCGTGTCGGTAATCCAGTGGGGTCGCAGCGTTTTGTTTTCGCGGGTAAACATCATTCCGCGACCCGGTTTCCCTTCATAAAATGCGAATCCGTTGCTGAAGTGAATGCCAAAGCGCAGCGCAAGGCTGTCCACCGCACCAGGGAAAGGCATGTGGTCGGCGATCAGGAAGAGCGAACCTCCCTGCCGTACCCAGCGCGCAAGGGCGTCAACTTCCTCTGTCGTGAACGCGTTTTCCACCGGCAGTGCCCATTCCTCCACATCGTCCTCTCCCAGTGCGTTCGCGATCACATAAATATCCGCCCCGCTGAGAACCGGGAGCGACAGCGGCTGCGTACCGGGAAGCACCGTGCAATTGTGCCGGCGCAGAAATTCCGCAAATGTGCGGTACCGTCCTTCCATCGTATGAAAGTTGTGATGCGCTTCGTCAATGACGACGACAGGGCCACCTCCTTCCTCGAACGCTGTCTCCCCAACCGGGGGAACATAGGTGTGATCTCCGGTCTGCTGCGCGGTGAGTGAGACGGTGGCGAAAAAGAAGAGGCAAATAAATCGTAACATCGAACGCTTCCGCTGCTGGTGACGTTTTGAAAAAAGATACGGATTTGCAGGCAGGCAGGAAAAATCCCGCATTCCCATTCGCATACGGGAATTTCTTACATTGCTCTGCTGAACACGATTTCTGGAAAAGAGGATAGTAATGATACTGACACTCCCACGCCTCAACGATTGTACTGCACCTGAGGGACCCGTACTGCTGATTATCATGGATGGCTACGGCATCGGGAAGGAATACGAAGGAAACGCCATATTCAAAGCGAACAAGCCGCATCTCGATAAATATTTCCGTGAAGGAATGTACACACAGCTCAAGGCACATGGTCCGGCTGTGGGACTCCCTTCCGACGACGATATGGGCAACAGCGAGGTGGGACATAATGCGCTGGGGGCGGGACGCATTTTCGCACAGGGCGCCAAACTTGTCAACCGGGCGATCGCGGACGGCAGCATGTTTGAGACCGAGCTGTGGACATCCCTCATGGAAAAACACAGCAAGGGAGGCACGCTGCACTTCATGGGCCTGCTCTCCGATGGCAATGTGCACTCGCATATCGATCATCTCTATGCCATGATCGACCGTGCGCATGCCTCCGGCGTGCAGAGCCTGCGTGTGCATGTGCTGCTTGACGGACGCGATGTGGACGAAAAGTCGGCCCTCCGATACCTGCAGCCGCTGGAAGAGAAACTCGCTGATATATCGCATGGAGAGAATCGCGACTATCAGATCGCATCGGGTGGTGGACGCATGAATGTGACCATGGATCGCTACAATGCGGACTGGAGCGTGGTGAAAAAGGGGTACGATGCACACGTGCTCGGCAAGGCACGCCAATTCACCTCCGCCAGTGAAGCGGTACGGACTTTCTACAATGAAGACAGCGAGATCACCGATCAGTACCTCGATGCTTTCGTGGTGGCGGATGATAATGGTCCCGTCGGCCGGATAACGGACGGCGACTCCGTGATCTTTTTCAACTTCCGCGGCGACCGCGCGATTGAAATTTCACGGGCGCTGACGGAAAAGGACTTCAGCGAGTTCGATCGGGGTCCCCTCCCCGACATCACCTTCGCCGGAATGATGGAGTACGACGGCGATCTGCACATTCCCCCGCAGTACCTGGTCAATCCCCCCAGCATCGAACGCACAATGAGCGAATACCTTTGCGCCGAAGGGGTCACGAGCTTCGCCATCTCGGAAACACAGAAGTTCGGACATGTCACCTATTTCTGGAACGGCAACAATTCCGGTTACATCGACGACTCACTCGAGAAATACGTCGAGATTCCGTCCGACCGTATCGAATTCGACAAGGCACCGAAAATGAAAGCGGTGGAAATCACCGATGCGGCCATCGAACTGCTGGATGAAGGGTTCCGCTTCGGACGTATCAATTTCGCCAACGGCGACATGGTCGGACACAGTGGCAAGCTGCAGCCAGCCATCACCGCTATTGAGACTGTAGATGAATGCGTGGGACGACTGGTGGAGAAGGTCATGGAGATGAAGGGTATCGTGCTCATCACGGCCGACCATGGCAACTCCGACGAAATGTTCACTGAAAAGAACGGCGAGCGCACACCGAAAACATCGCATACGCTCAATCCCGTCCCTTTCTGCATTCTCGACTCCCGCGAGCAGCCCCCTTACAAGCTCGCGGACATCGAAACGCCCGGACTCGCCAACGTCGCCGCCACCATCTTCAATCTCCTCTGCTTCCAGAAACCCGAGGATTACGAGCCGAGCATAATCGCGTGAGCGTCAATCGCTCCGCGAAGCGGAGCTCATTCCGCGCGTGAGTTCGTCACCGCTGTCGCGGTGCCTCACGCGTGAGCTCGTTCCGCGTCGCGGAACTCGCGCCTGAGCCCCGCTGTGCAGGGCGCTAGACATTCAGCGTATCTGCCAATTTTGCGTGATTGATGTTTTCATTCTTCAGTTTTTCCATATTTCCATTCTCTGCCATCTGAAATCTGCAATCTGACATCTGACCCATGTTCTCCAACTGGCTGACATATCGCGCGGTGGCGCAGCGACTGGATGACGCGCTGAAGGGTGCGGTGATCATGGCGGCGTTTACGCAACAGAAGAATGAGCTGGTGCTGGTGACGCGGCGTGGAGAGGATGAGACGGTGCTGCAGTTTTCGGCGGAGCCGCATTTCGCCTGGCTGCTCCTGAAGCCGGAGTTTGCGCGGGCGCGGAAAAATTCGCTCGATCTTTTTCCTGATCTGGCGGGAGATCGCATCGAGAGTGTGCGTATTGCAAAGGACGATCGCATTGTGCGCATCGCGCTGGCGAGCGGACGCGCACTGTATGCCTTCCTCTTTTCCATGCGTGCAAATATGCTGCTGACGGATGCTGACGGTACACTGCTCGACAGCTTCAAGCAGCATGCGGCTCCGGCAAATTATGCAGAAACTGCATATTCGAATGCGCTTCCGGAATTCAGCGACATGGATGTTGTATCGGCCTTCTCAAGTGCCGGTGAGAAAGCAGTGCGCGATGCACTGCGACACCTCCGTCCCTGGCTCGCCGGCGCGCTTGCTGAGGAAATATGTTTCCGCGCAGAATGCACGCTGACGCAGCCTGTTGCCGATCTCGCTCAGGAAAAGCGTACTGCAATCACAGCAGTCCTCAATGAGGTGTTGCGCGCTTCGGATGGGGGAACGGGATATGTGTATCTGCGTGACGGTGCGGCTGCGCATGCGGCTCCCTTTCAGCTGCGGCACCTGGAAGAGGAAGGATTTGAGGAAATTGCATCTCCTCTGCTCGATGCTCTTTTCCTGTATCTCCGCAAGCGCTTCAGCGGCGGAGAACTCGCCGCCGTTCGCAAGCGTGTGGGCGACCGCATTGAACGTGAACTACAACGCCTCGAACGCAGTCTCGGGAAACTCTCGAATCCCGATACGCTCCGACTGCAGGCGGATGAATATGAAAAGTTCGGTAACCTGCTGATGATACACCTCTATGATCAGCCGGAGCAGCCGGGACGTATCACAGTGCCTGACGTGTTCACCGATCCCCGGCTCGTGGTCAGCATTCCCCTGAAGGGACGCACCACGGTACTCGAAAATTCGCAGCGCTACTTCGGCAAGGCGCAGCAGACACGCGCGTCGATTTCGTATGTGAAGGAACGCGCCGCTTCCCTGCGCTATCGTATCGAGGTGCTGAGTATGCTGCGCGACAGCGTACGCGACAGTGAACATCTCAACGAACTCAAAACGCTGTTCAAACAGCAGGCAAAACTCATGAATGAACTCGGTATGACACAGAAAGGCGAGAAGGATGAATCGCCCTTTCCCTTCCGCCGGTTCGTCGTCGAAGGCGGCTTCGAAGTCTGGGCGGGAAAAAACTCCGCCAATAACGACCTGCTCACCGTGCGCCACAGTCGTCCCAACGACCTCTGGTTCCACGCGCGCGGCGTCGGCGGCTCGCATGTCGTTCTGAAAGTAGGCAGTGCGGCGGGAGATCCTTCAAAGCAGGCTATCCGTCAGGCCGCGGCCATCGCCGCCTATTACAGCAAACACCGGAATGCGAAGCGCGTCCCGGTGGCCTATACGGAAAAGAAGTACGTGCGCAAACCGAAGGGAGCCAATCCCGGCTCCGTCCTCGTAGACCGTGAAAAGGTATTACTCATCGATCCCGCACTGCCCGAAGGTGCGGATAATGATGACTGATTCTTCCCCCTCCTCCTCCTCCGGACTCAATCCATCCGCTGCGCGGGCATATCCCTTCCGTTCTGATGCAGCACCAGGCTTTCTGCGGGTGCAATGCCGTCGCCGTTGAACGTGATGCGCGCTTCGACAACCTTGAGATAAAACTCATTGGTCTTTGAGGGATAAATTTCAAAGCGCTGCTGCCCGGTTGCCTGCAGAAACAGCTGCGTCCCCTCCCGCGTGATATCGATCACAAAACCCGGCTGCAATTCGTATTTCCCGACAAAGCTCTGCAGCAAATCCTCATCCAGCTTTAATTCTTTCGCCTCGACTTCGACACCCATTTTCTTCAGCATCGGCGCGGCCGTTGTATTGGAAGGATCCATCTCCAGCGCCTTTTTGTACATGGCGATGGATTCGTCGTAGCGTCCCGCTTTGTAGAGTCCTTCCCCCATGCTGTCGTAGGTGTTTGATGATCCCGGATACTCCTGGATGTTTTTTTCAAACACGGCAATGGCAGCATCCACCTCATCCTGTCGGAGATAGTAGTACCCGAGCAAGTTGAGTTCGCGCTCTGCAAAATCCCACTGTTCTTTTTCGGTCATCTTCAGGACATCATACTGCGTGAGTGCGGCGGTCATCCCTTCTGCATCCGCGATACGTGCCACCTCATCAGCGATGGAGGGGAGCACGGGAAGCAGCGGGAGGTCGTAAAGCACACGCACGATGGCGTCGCCAACGCGGGCGGTGGGACCCATGGCGTTATCGAGTACGACGATCGTATAAGCATCTTCGAGAAGATACCAGCACTGCGAAGTGAATCCGTTGATTCCTCCCGAATGCATGACAGCCGAAACGCTTCTGTCTCCCAGACTGATATCACGCACACCGACACCATAGCCGTAATTGTCGGTGTAGGCAGTGGTCATCATGTTGTATGTATCTTCATTGACGAACACCTTGCCGGTGTGCAGTGATCGCGTCCAGCGATAAAGATCACCCACAGTGGAGTACATCATGCCTGCAGCAAACGGCAGTTCCATGTCGATGTAGCGCGTGTGATTGTATCCAAGCGGCGTGCGTTGAAATCCTTCCGCGAGTCTTTTCGTGATAATGTCCTTGTGCTCGCATCCGGTATTCACCAGCGCGAGTGGATCGAGCAGGTAGTGATGCAGCGCACGCTCGTACGTCGTCTTCCCCACCTTCTCGATAATGCAGCCCAGCACGAAGTACCCGCTGTTGCTGTAGGAATAATTGCTGCCGGGTTCGAAATCCAGATCCTTGTTCCAGAACAGTGCCATCACAGAATCCTGCTCCAACCCCGACTCCATGTGCTCGAGATACTCCGGGAAGTCCGTGAAATTCGGGAGTCCCGAAGTATGTGTCAGCAGTTGATGCAGCGTGATCACACTGCCGTATTTTTTGGGATAGTATGGAATGTAGTCACTGATGTGCGCCTGCAGATCCAGCTTCCCCTCTTCCATCATGCGCAGGATGACTGCCGCGGTGAACTGCTTGGTCACCGACCCGATGCGGAAACGTACGTCCGCAGTGTTCGGAATATCCCAGGTCTCACTCGCCAGGCCGTATCCTTTTGCATACAGAACGTCGTCACCTTTTGCGACGAGCACGCATCCATTGAAAACACGTGCGTCAGCGTAGGACTTGATTGCGGTATCCAGCTTCTGCGCAATATCCTGTGCAGATGCAGATGCAGTACCGAATACCAGAATGAAGAGCAGCAAAGCAATGCGTGTGGAAATGCGTTTCATGGGATTTCCCTTCTGAACTCGAAACAAAAAAGCGTTTGTACTGAATTACTTGTCGAACTCTGCTTCGCCGGTGACCTTGCCGAAGACGGTGTAGTTCTTGAGATCCTGGTCGGCCTCAAAGCCGTAGCCCTGCAGTTTCTCGGCAGGTGAGGTAATGGTCACGAAGCGGTCGCCGCGAACCTTGCGGTTCATGTTCTCCCAGTATATGTATTCGGTTTCCACGACGGTGCCGCTGTCACTGCGGAAGACCACATCATCGAAGGCCTCGAGATCCTTGTGCGTATCGTCCACCCTGCCGCGCTTCGAGGTGAGCTGCGAGGTATGCTCACCGTCGCGTCCGTAGAAATCCACCACAACGCCGCTGTCAAGCAATGTCTCATTGCGGGATTTGTACATGCGGATATGTCCCGCCTGGAGGATGGCGCGCACCTGGCCGCTGTCGGAAAACGTGACGGTGGAATTCCAGCTTTCCTGATCGGGGAGTTCCTCAGGGACGGACTTCGCAACCGGTGGCTTCACCTTTCCGCCACAGGCGCTGAGCAGGAGGATAGTGAGAGAAAGGAGCAGGATGATGCCCCGCAGCGGCAATGCCGCCGACTTGTCAGGACGCATCGTCATCCCCTTTCGAAAACAGGCCCGGCTGATCGCGCTTTGTGGGACGCGCTTTCCCGAGCAGTCCATATCCCGCATTGGTCAGCTCGCGTCCACGCGGCGTGCGCTGCACATAGCCTTCCTGGATGAGATACGGTTCGTAGACTTCCTCGATAGTCCCGGGTTCCTCACCGACCGCAATGGCGAGGGTGTTGAGTCCGACCGGTCCTCCAGCGTATTTCTCCAGCATGGTCGTCAGGATGCGCTTGTCCATGTCGTCGAGTCCGTTCTCGTCCACTTCCAGCGCGTTGAGCGCGTGGTCGGCGATCTCGCGTGTGATGACGCCGTCGCCGATCACCTGCGCGAAATCCCTTGCACGGCGGAGGAGACGGTTGGCGATGCGGGGCGTGCCGCGCGAACGGCGGGCGATTTCAGATGCGCCGCCATCCTCGTCCACCGCGATGTCGAGGATGCGTGCCGAACGCAGCACGATGCGCTTGAGCTGATCCACGTCGTAGTAGTCGAGCCGGTTGGTGATACCGAAGCGCGCACGCAGCGGAGCGGTCAGGAGTCCAGCCCGCGTCGTGGCGCCGATAAGCGTAAACGGTTTCAGTTCGATCTGCACGCTGCGGGCGTTGGGACCGCTGTCGATCATGATGTCGAGCGTGTAATCCTCCATGGCGGAATACAGGTATTCCTCGACCACGGGAGAAAGGCGGTGGATTTCATCGATGAACAACGCGTCGCCTTCCTCGAGTCCGGTGATCAGTCCGGCCAGGTCGCCGGGTTTGTCGAGTACGGGACCGGAGGACATTTTCAGTGACGCCCCCATTTCATTCGCAATGATATGCGCCAGCGTGGTTTTCCCGAGTCCCGGGGGACCCGTAAGTAATACGTGGTCCAGCGCCTCTCCGCGCTGACGCGCAGCGGTGATGAACACGTGGAGGTTGTCGACGATGGATTTCTGTCCCGTGAAATCCTCGAAGTGCATGGGACGCAGCGCGCGGTCGAGTTCGCGGTCGTCGCGTCGTCCCTCAGGAGCAGTTATATCGGAATCGCGTGGTGTAGTCATGCAGTATGCGAGTGATGTTCTGTTTCAAAATATGCAGAAACTGCATATTTATTGGGAAATCAGCGCTCGAAAAGATATGCGCTGTCGACGAGACGGCTCTCTCCGCCTTCATTGACGGCGAACCGCCGGCCCGACCAGATCGAAGCACCGCCGAATTCACCACGAACGTTGAGTGCGTAGAAATTCACGTTGAATGCGGGCATGCCATCCTCGCTGAGGAGGCGCTTCATCTTTGTCTGCGCAACGATGCGTTGGCAGGCCTGGAGGCAGGCATCCGTCGGCGCATCCCCCGCCCGCATACGCTCGACGATCAGGAAACTCGCCAGCGACAGCAGGTTGGCTTCCCCGCGACCGGTCGATCCCGCGGCACCGATGCTGCCGTCCACATACAGTCCCGCACCGAGAATCGGGGAATCCCCGACACGTCCTGGAATTTTGAACGCGAGTCCGCTCGTCGTCGTCACGCCGGAAATCTCCGCCCTGTCGTTGAGTCCGAGACAGTTGATCGTGCCGGTGGGACGACCTTCCACTCCGAACAGCGCGCCGATGTCCCTGTCTTCCTCCCCATGCGGCGGCAGCCAGTCGTCTTGTTTGCTCAGATGTTCCTTCCATGAAAGCCACTTTTCGCGCGAAGCATCCGTCAGCAGATTTTCCTCGCGGAAGCCATGCGCGCGTGCGAAACGCAGGGCGCCTTCGCCGACGAGCAGCACATGATCGGTGCGCTCCATCACACGTTGTGCGACGAGTGAGGGATTCTTGATGTTGCGCAAAGCCGCAACTCCGGCGCCGCGCATGGTCGGACCATGCATGACGCAGGAATCGAGTTCCACCACGCCGTCCTCATTTGGGAGTCCGCCATACCCGACGGTATCATCCTCCGGATCATTCTCCACCAGGTTCACTCCCGCGATCACCGCATCGAGCGTATCCTTCCCATCCCGCATCATCGCCACCGCACGTTTGGTGGCCTCGAGTCCATTGGCGCTCGCGATGGATATCGGGAGCGATGCTGCCTTGTGCATCGCAGCGGCAGGAGCTGTACTGCTCCGCGCGAGTGCACGCATGGGATCCAGTGCGGCTCCTGCTCCTGCGAGAGCGGCAGCCTTGAGGAAAAAACGGCGGGTCAATGTGCTCAGATCGTTCATTCGTTCTCCGGTATCAGGCGAAATGTGCTGCGGAAATAACCCTGACTTCCCTGCATGAAGTAACCGTACGATGTGCAGGAGGCGTCAATAACCGAAACGCCGTATCCACGCCTCGTTGTCACGCCAGCCTTCGCGGATGCGCACGTGCAGATCGAGAAAGACGCGGCGGTCGAGAAATTCTTCAATGCTTTCGCGGGCGGACATCCCGATGCGCTTGATTGCGGCGCCTTTCGCACCGATGATGATGCGCTTCTGGCTTTCCCTTTCGACAATGATTTCCGCGGCGATATAGTCCCGTTCCTCCTCCTCGCGGTACTCAGCAATGTACACCTCGGTGGCATACGGCACTTCCTGGCGGAACTGCTCGAAAATCTTTTCCCGTATGATTTCGCTCACGAAAAAGCGCTCGGGCTGATCCGACAGCATGTCCTCCGGATACAGCGGGGGTCCCGTCGGCAGCCGCTTTTCAATTGCGTCCAGCAGCGCGGGGACGGCTTCCCCCTCCAGCGCGGAAATCGGGATGATATCAGCGAACTCGTAGCTTTCCTTCACCGTCTGCATCAGCGGCAGAAGCTCGCGTTTGTTCTCGACGAGGTCCACCTTGTTGAGCACGGCGAGTACAGGACGACCACTTTCGCGGAATATCTCAAACAGTCCCTCAGGCAGCGCGCGTCCCGTTTCCAGCACACGTGGGGCGTCGATCAGATAACAGCACAGATCCGCTTCCGCGATCGCGCTGTAGGCCGCGTTGACCATGGACTCCTGCAGCACATACTTCGGTTTGATGAGTCCGGGCGTATCGATGAAAATCATCTGCGCATCGTCGCCGGTGTGAAAGCCCAGCACCCGCTTGCGCGTGGTCTGCGGCTTCGCCGTAACGATGGAAATTTTCATGCCGAGAATGGCATTCATGAGGGTGGACTTCCCCGCATTCGGGGCGCCGATCAGTGCGACATAGCCGCAGCGGAAATCTTCCGGTATCTGTTCCATAGGGTCCGTCAGGTGAGCAAAACTCATGTACCTGTCGATCAAAGTAGATGTTTCCCGCCGTATTCGCAATGTTTACCACACACTGCCGATGTGGTCGTGAAACACCATTCACACAGGGTGAGGTGATTTTTGTATCTTGGGGCATGGGCCGCGCACCGTATACACCGAAGAAGAGTCTGGGACAGCATTTCCTGCATGACGGGAATGTGGCGCGCAATATTGTCGGCGCGCTGGATCCCGCAGCCGGTGAGCATGTGCTGGAAATCGGTCCCGGACCCGGTGTGCTCACTGCCATTCTGGCTGAAAAGGATATCCACCTGACGGCAGTGGATGTGGATGCGCGTGCGGTGACAGCGCTTGAAGAGCGTTTCGGCGACGACCATCCCGCCTTTATGCACTTTCTGCATAAAGACGTGTTGGAGCTTGATATGCAAGCACTTGCGTCCGGCACTTCACGTGCTCTCCGCCTCATCGGCAACCTGCCGTACAACATCACAAGCCAGATTCTCTTCCACTGTTTCCGTGAGGAGCAGTACCTGCGCGACGCCGTATTCATGATGCAGCGGGAAGTGGCCGAGCGCATCCTGGCTCCTCCGGGAGGAAAGGAATACGGCATCCTGTCCGTTCTCTGCGGCGTGCATTGCAGCGTGCGGAAGTGCTTTCATGTCTCCCCCAACGTATTCGTGCCGCGGCCCAAAGTGTGGTCGAGCGTGGTTCATTTCGACTTTCGGGACAACCGTTTGGGAGAAATTGAAAATTATTCGTTTTTTAGAATGCTGGTAAAGGCCGTATTCGGACAGAGAAGAAAGACGCTCGGCAACTCGCTCAGACAGCTGGGACGCGACCGTGGGGACTTCCCCCCTGCGGCGGCGGATTATCTCCCGCTCCGCCCGGAAGCGCTGTCTGTCACCGATTTCATCACTCTCAGCAATATCATGGTGCCGCATGACTGATGACAGACATGAAGACCTGAACGAAGAAGAAGAGGTATTCTTCGACTCCGTCGACGGTGTGCAGTCTACCACCACCATTGCGGACGAAGAACTGCTGGTAGACATACGCGTGCTGGTGGACGCGCGGTCGACCGCCGCGCTGATGAACATCCTCACCGACCTGCACTCGGCCGACGTCGCAACCATCATCAACGAGTTGCCGGACGAGGATGCGCGCTATCTTTTCGAATTGCTCCCGCCCGAAGAAGCATCCGAAGTACTTCTCGACCTGCACGAGCATGTGCGCGAAGAACTGCTGGAAGAACTCAGCGCTCGCCGTCTGACCGAAATCGTCGAGGAACTGGACTCCGATGATGCGGTGGATATTGTCTCGGAAATGGACGAGGAAATTGCCGAGCAGATCCTCGAAAAACTCGAGCCCGAAGACAGTGCCGAGCTGCGCGAACTGCTGGCATTTGAAGAGGATACGGCCGGCGGACTCATGGCGACGGAGTTTCCCGTTGTCGAAATCGGGGGAAGCATACGCGACGCAATTGACGCGGTGCGGATGATTTCCGAGGAAACGCCAGACATTTATGAAGTGTATGTGGTGGACGACGAGGGAAAACTGCGCGGTATCATCGACCTGAAGACGCTGGTGCTCCGCAGCCGCAGCACACCTGTCGCCGAAATCATGGATGCGGAAGTGATCAGTGTGCGAACCGATGTCGACCAGGAAGACGTCGCCAACGTCATGCGTAAATACGATCTGCTGACGCTGCCTGTTGTGGATGATGAACATCGTCCCGTTGGACTCATTACCTTCGATGATATCGCCGACGTTATCCACGAGGAAGCACAGGAAGACATCCAGCGCATGTCCGGTATTCTCGACGATGCGGATTCCTCCTCCGGCGTTTTCGATATATTCAAAGGACGCCTCCCCTGGCTCCTGGTAGGCTTCGCCGGAGAACTACTGGCTGCGCTCGTGCTCTCCAGCTTCGAAGTGGAAATCAGTCAGGTCATTGCCGCCGCGTTTTTCATTCCTGTTATCATGGCCATGGGCGGCAATGCCGGCATTCAGGCTTCCTCCATCGTTGTTCGTGGACTTGCAACCGGAGAACTTGCACTGAGCAGCACATTTCTCAGACTGGGTAGAGAGCTGCTTGCTGCTCTGATGAACGGGACAATCTGCAGCCTGCTTCTATTCGGAGTGGTTTACCTCTGGATCAACGACATCAACTTCGGCATTACTGTCGGACTCTCCCTCCTCGTCGTCATCATCAACGCAACACTTGTGGGTGCGACAGTCCCGCTCATGCTCGATCGTATGAAAATCGATCCCGCCCTTGCAACCGGTCCCTTCATCACCACCTCCAACGACGCTTTGGGATTGTTTATCTACCTCGGATTCCTGACATTGATTTACCTGTGATCAGGCTGCCCTTCACCGCAGCATCCCGCGGTGATTGATTGACAACCATGAAGAAACTCCTCCTCCACTATAACACCACGGACCTCGTCAATTCGGTCTTCTTCGTGCTCCTGACCATCGCCGTGATGATCTGGTCCGAGGACTTCCCGAACTGGCATCTCTTCGCCATCAGCAACATATTGCTCGTGGTTCTCGTCGGTTTCCTTGCGCACGTGGCTGCGCGCAAAGGACATTTCTGGAACCTCCTGCATGGATACTATCTCCTCCTCTGCGTCCCGCTGGCATTCAAGGAACTGTACTTTCTCGTTCCGGCCATCCATCCCATCGACTACGACGCCGCACTCATCGCCATCGACCGCGCCCTGTTCGGCGTGCATGTGACGGAATGGACCATGCGCCTGCGGCACCCGTTGCTGACCGAAATCCTGCAGATCGCCTACGGTACGTACTACTTCCTGCCCCTCATCCTGACCATCGACCTGTACCGCAAGAAACGCGTGCGCGCCTTCAAGCACGTCTTCCTCTTCGTCATGCTCGGCTTTTACCTGTCATATCTCGGGTACATCGCCGTGCCCGGCATCGGTCCCCGCTTCACCCAGCACGAATTCGACCGCACCGACGAAGAACTGCCCGGACTGCTTGTCACCAGCTTCCTGCGCGACAACACCAACGCAGGCGAATCCATTCCCCCCGGCACAACCCACCCTGCTGCCAGAGTCCAGCGCGACGTTTTCCCCAGCGGACACACCGAAATGACCCTCCTCGTCATGCTCATCGCCTTCCGCTACCGGGCCCGAACACGCTGGTACCTCCTCATCGGCGGCAGCCTCCTCATCATCGCCACCGTCTACCTCCGATACCACTACGTCATCGATCTCATCGCCGGCGGAATATTCGCCTGGCTCACAATGGAGATGGGAGGATACCTCGACTACGCATGGACGAGGTGGAGAGAGAAAACCGCACACAAACTCGCTGTGAAGAGAATATAAGATCGATTGCGAGTGCGAGAGCGATGGCGAGAGCGAGTGCGAGTGCGAGTGCGAGTGCGAGTGCGAGAGCGATGGCGATTGCGAGTGCGAGAGCGATGGCGATTGCGAGTGCGAGAGCGATGGCGAGTGCGATCACTTGATCATTTTCGTTAGCATCCCTGCAATGCGATCGAGAAGCTCCTTTCCTGTCTCGGCCTGAGATTCACTTATTCTGTTTGTGACCCTTAGAATATCGATGGCTGCTGCACATTCGCCTGCACTTGCGCGTGCGGATTCCAGATACCGTCTACGGTCTGGACCACGGCGTTTGCCATTTCCTTCCGCAATATTCAGAAGTATGGACTCTTCTGCGCGTTGTAGTTGATCATTGATGTTTCGCTGCATTGAATTAAGTCGTTGTCGAATTCTCGATGACCACTCAACAAATTCAAGTGCGCATTGATAAACGTCCAGTTGTTCATGTGCAAACATCACACAATACTCCCTATTAGTGATGAACTAGATTGTCTATACAAACATCCTGAAAACAACCTCTAAAAACACCCCAAAAACCCATCGCTCTCGCCATCGCCATCGCTCTCGCCATCGCCATCGCTCTCGCTCTCGCCCTCGCCCTCGCCATCGCTCTCGCCCTCGCTCTCGCTCTCGCCCTCGCCCTCGCCCTCGCTCTCGCCCTCGCCCTCGCTCTCGCCCTCGCCCTCGCCATCGAGCACAAAAAAAATCCCGCGCGAATAGCGCGGGACTTTTTTTGTGCTTCGAGCGGGAAACGAGACTCGAACTCGCGACATCAACCTTGGCAAGGTTGCGCTCTACCAACTGAGCTATTCCCGCAGATTCACCTCGTATTTTCAGTGCGTCGAGGTGAATACAAATATAGATTGAGCCGGATAAAAATGCAAGAGCTCGCGGCGAAAAATCGCGGGAGGCGAACTCTGCTTTTTCCTTATGCGAAGTCTTCCTTGTGCAGGGCGTGCTTGCGCATTTTTTTGACGAAGTTCGTGCGTTCGACGCCGAGCTGTTCTGCGGCGCGTGTCTGATTGCCGCCGTTGGCGCGCAGGGCTTCGATGATGAGCTTTTTCTCGAAGTCTTCGACCTGTTCCATGAGGGGACGATTGTCGATCTGATACGAGCGCTGTCCCTGGATTTCGGCTTTGAGGGCGTGCGCCACGGTGTGGACGTCGATTTCCTCGGATTCAGCGAAGATGGCGAGCTTGGTGACGACAGAATCGAGTTCACGCACGTTACCCCGCCAGTCCTGTTTCGTCATCAGATCCAGTGCCGCCGGCGAGAAGAAATGATTCTGCAGGTTGTGCTCCTTGCAGGCTTTGGACAGCAGATGCCTGATGAGCGGCGGAATGTCTTCGGAACGCTCCCGCAGGGGCGGAATGTGGATGGCGAACTTGTTGAGACGGAAATACAGGTCGTCCCGGAATTCCCCGCGTTCAATCAGCTCGGGGATGTTCTTGTTTGTTGCGCTGATCACGCGCGCATCAACATCCTTCTCCTGCGTATCGCCCACGCGGCGCACTTTGCCGTTGTTGAGCACGAGCAGCAGCTTCTGCTGGAAGGTGACGGTGGTGTTGCCGATTTCATCGAGGAAAATCGTCCCGCCATCGGCGATTTCAAACAGTCCCTTCTTGTCCGTGTGCGCGCCGGTGAAGGCACCCTTGACGTGACCGAAGAGCTCTGATTCGAGCAGCGTTTCGGTGAGCGTCCCACAGTCGACACTGACAAAAGGCTTCTCGCGGCGATTGCTGAGCTTGTGGATGGACGTAGCGAGCACTTCCTTCCCCACACCGCTTTCGCCAGTGATGAGCACCGAGACGGTGGTTTTGGCGACTTTCTCGGCCATGCCCATGATCTGTTCGATGGACTTACTGGCGCTCACAATGCCCACTTCCTTCATCACTTCTTCGATGGTGTTGGAAATGACCTTGGGACGCTTGCTGTCGAGCGCCATTTTGACGGATTCCTTCAGCTGCACGAGGTCAATGGGCTTGGCAAGGAAGGAGAAACTTCCCTTTTTCGCCGTTTCAATGGCGACAGGAACGTTGTATGCCTGTCCCGTAATCATGATGACGGGAATCTCGGGATGTGCCTGCACGATTTCGGTCAGCACCTGCCTGCCGTCCATCTGCGGCATCAGGATGTCGAGCAGCACGAGGTCTACCTGCTGCACCTGCAAAAGCTCGAGGGCTTCAACGGGATTCTGCTTGACGACAGTGCGATAACCGGAATGCTCGAGGATGTCGGATACGGTCTGGCAAAAGTCTTCTTCGTCGTCGACGATGAGTATGAGGGGTTTTTCCATGGTTTTGCGTCAATATTTGGTGACGGGTAAACGAATCTGGAACGTGGTACCGAGTCCTGGCGATGAGTTGAACGTGATCTCGCCGTGATGCTCCTGGATGATTTTCTGCACGATGACGAGACCGAGTCCCGTCCCGCCCTTGCTGTGCGTGGAGAATGGCCGAAAGATACTCTTTTTCACTTCCTCATCCATACCCACGCCGGTGTCCTGTATGGTGATTTCCACGTACTCTCCGGGACGATTGATCCACTGTCCCGGTGCCGTGGCAATAATGATGCGTCCTTCACGCGAACCAAGTGCGCGCACGGCGTTGTCGAGCAGGTTTTCCACGGCTTCGGGGAAATGCGCAATGTCGATTCCCACCTTCGGGATGTTCCGGTAGAAATGCGTGATGATTTCCACGTTGCGCGTGACCTTGGAACGATATTCATCGGCGATGTTCTGCAGCACGATGTTCACATCGTTGGGCAGCAGGTTCATCTGCTCCTTGTTCGCAAGACGCGTGAGATTGTGCACGATTTCATTGAGCTTGCGTGACTCACCTACGATACGATCAATGTAGCGCGTCGTTTCCGCCGAATCACTGTCATCATCCCGCTCGCTGAGCACCATCTCGAGGTGCTGTGCGGTGAGGGTGATGGTGGACAGCGGCGTCTTGGCCTTGTGCGCCACGTGCTGGGCGACGCCGGACCAGTTGACACGCCGGTCTTTCTCAATCGCTTCGGTGATATCGGCGATGATCATGATGTAACCGTCGTGCCGCTTGCTCTCGGTGTACAGCGGATAGGCTTTGACGATGAGCGTGCGCATGACCTTGCCGTGATTGAAAACTACTTCCCGCTCCACCGCGTGACGGGAATTCTGCAGTTCATCGAACACTTCGAGGATTTCGGGCGAAGGAGCGTTCTTGAGATAATACTTGTAGTCCTCCGTCATGGAAACGTACTCATCGAGTCCGAGCAGCTGCTTCGCCGCGCGATTGATCATTTTCAGATCGGCGGCACGGTCGAAGATGATCACGGCGTTGGACTGCAGGGTGTCGAATACTCGCTGCTCCTGCCGAGCCAGACTCTTGGCGTAATTCCGTACGCCGATGATGAAGCCGAGCGCCACAATCAGCAGAAGAAGTGTCTCGGTACGATAATGCTCCCACAGAATGGCAAGCGAGAAATTCTCACCGAAATATTCCTCGATGATCGCATCCCGCAGATCCTGCGGTACTTCTTCGGGACGCACGAGATCCTCCTGCGCATGCACCGCGGTGGTGGCGAGAAGGATGAAGAGAAGTATGTTCAGCAGGCGTTTCATCAAGCTCCGGTTACAGCTGGGCAAGATCCTGTTCGATTTCACGATATACCTGAATTAACGGAAGATTGTGTTCTTGCGCAACGCGGCGGCATTCTTCATGCTCGGGGATGAGCAGGATGTCCTCTCCTTCACCCACAGCCTTGACCACGACTTCGCCAAAGCGCGTCATGCAGCGACGCTGTTCACGCGGAAGACGGTGGCGGCGAATTTCCTGCACGCGCACGCCCGCGGTACTGGTTTCGGCATAGAGCAGTTGAAGAACGTCATCTCGCAGACCAGGGACGGCAAGGACGCTGAGCTGCATGGCGGGACGACCTTTCTTCATCTGTATCGGGGTCAGCCAGGCGTCGTTTACTCCTGCCGCGAGCAAACGCTCGAGCACGAAAGGAAACAGCTCCGGATTCATGTCGTCGATATTCGTGTCGAATTGCAGCAGCGTTTCGTCCCGCGGCTGATCGTCCACTTCCCCGATCATCAGACGCAGCATATTCGGCGTCCCTGGAATGTCTTTTCCTCCACTGCCATAGCCAATCGAACGCGGAATGAAACCGGCTTCCGGGGGCAGCATGCCGTCAGACAGTGTGGCCACGATGGTTGCGCCAGTGGGAGTGGTCAGTTCGTAGGGGATGTCGGTCAGTTCCGTGGGATATCCTTTCAGCAATTCCACTGTTGCGGGAGTGGGAATGGGCATGCGTCCGTGCTGCGTGTTGACGAAGCCGCCCGAACCGGTGCGCACCGGGGACGTATACACCCGCTCCACCCCGGAAAGTTCCATGCAGATGGCGACGCCCACGATATCGACAATGGAATCCACCGCGCCCACTTCGTGAAAATGCACTTTATCCGGCGTCGTATCATGCACCCGCGCCTCGGCATGCGCCAGGTTACGGAACATGTCCATCGCCCGTTCCTGCACGCGGGAGGAAAGTCCGCTCGTGGTGATAATTTCCTCGATGGCATGGAGTCCGCGATGATGGTGCTCGTGCTCACCCGCATCCATCTCCACATCGATTTTCACCGTCGCCACCATACTGCGCATCAGCGTGCGCTGTGAAATCGTATAGCCCTTGAGCGGGAGTTTCGCCAGCTCGGCTTTCAATGCGTCGAACGACACGCCAGCGCTCACGAACGCACCCAGCGTCATGTCGCCGCTGATACCCGAGATAATATCGAAAAAGGCTGTCGTCATTACTGTCCGCGATACTGATTGATCTGCTCACGCAACTTCATCGCCGCGTCGCGTGCGTGGTCTGCGAAGTCCTCACCGTCGCCGGCATAGATGATGCCGCGGCTGGAATTGAATACGCCACGGAGTCCCTCGACTGTACACCCCGCGCGTACGCTCTGCTCGACATCTCCGCCCTGCGCACCGAGTCCGGGAATCAGCAGCGGCACATCGCCGACCATCGAACGGATGTCCGCCAGTTCGGAGGGATGCGTCGCACCGACCACGAAGCCGATGTTACGATGCTCATTCCACTCGGCCACGGTGCGGACCACATGCGTATACAGCGGCTTGCCGTCCACTTCCAGGTACTGGAAATCGCGTGAACCTTTATTGGACGTCAGCGCGAGCACGAACACCCCTTTGTCGCCGTAACGCAGGAAGGGTTCGACCGAGTCGTATCCCATATACGGCGCGACGGTGGTGGCGTCGAAACCGAAATCCTCGAACATGGCCCGTGCATACATGAGCGATGTATTCCCGATATCGCCTCGCTTCGCGTCGCCGATGGTGACCACATGATCGGGAATGGCTTCGAGCGTCTTACGCACGATGTCATATCCCTCTTTCCCCAGCGCCTCGTAAAACGCGAGGTTCAATTTGTAACTTTGGACGAGATCGGACGTTGCTTCGATAATTGCGTGGTTGAAAGCGATCACGCCATCGGGCTGCTCCTGCAAATGCTGCGGAATCTTGGCGGGATCGGTATCGAGTCCCACGCACACAAGGCTGGTATTTCGGGTGGAAACGGCGTCCAGTTTTTCATAAAATTGCATGTGAAGCCAGAAGATTTGTCTAAAAATGCGTAACATGTAAAAATAGACTGCGGGCGTATCAAAGGCAATGCGCCGCGGCGTTCCGGACCGCGAATTCCGGGACTGTTTCATCGTATTTTTTGAGGATTTCACGACCACGCATGGCACAGCTCACTCCCTCACGTATCCGTCTGGCTGAGGACCGCAAAACGCTGGATATCACCTGGTCTGACGGAAAAACCTGTCATTTCCCGCTCGTTTTCCTGCGTAAACGTTGTCCCTGCGCCACCTGCCAGGCAGATCAGAAGGAAAAAGGCGCATTCTACATCCCGCTATTCACCGCT
The DNA here is from genome assembly GCA_020444325.1 of bacterium. Classification (NCBI taxonomy): domain Bacteria; species bacterium. The sequence continues at coordinate 51,647 of JAHLLD010000016.1, read as the reverse complement.
GATGCGCTGACCCTCACGGATGTCAAGCAACAGGGACATTACGCAATTCAGCTCACCTGGGCTGATGGACACCATACGGGCATCTACGATTACACCTACCTGCAGGATCTCTGCGCTGAACTCGCTTCGCAGGCAAAGGACGGCGACTCGGCGTGAGTGCTGCGACGAAGAACATGCAGGATTTCCTCCCCGACACCGCTTTCCTCGACGCGCTGCGGCGTGACACACTATTCGGGACGCTCGTGAAGGCGTTGCCGACGGAGCAGAACTGTCTTCAGCTCCATGGCGTGCACGGTTCGCTTAAGGGCATCCTGCTTGCAGAATTGTTTACACGCGCCGAACGACAGATCGTTGTCGTCGCCCCCGATGCTGCCGCGGCGCAGGAGCTGTGGAATGACTGCACCCTGCTTCTCGATGAGCAGCGCGTGCTGTACATCGGGGAGCGCTATTCGCGCATGCAGAAGAAGATCCGCAACATTTCCAGCACCTTTGCGGAGAATGCCGATGCTCTGCGCTCGCTCACCGAGCAGCCGGTGCGTCTCGTGCTGACAGACATCCACACCGTGGCGCAGGAATTCCCCTCGGTGAAGGATATCCGTGAGCAGTCCGTGCACCTCGCACGCGGCGACACCATCCCCCAACTCGAACTGATCAAACGCGTGGCATTCGGGGGATTCGAGCAGACCGAATTTGTCTCCGCCACGGGTGAATACGCACTTCGCGGAGGCATCGTCGACGTCTTCCCCGTCGGTTTCGACAATCCCATCCGTATTGAATTTTTTGGCGACGAAATCGATTCCATTCGCGAGTTCGACGCCCTGAATCAGCGCAGTATTACTCCCCTCGAGGAAACGGCGTTCGTGGCATCGCTTTTCCTCGATGACGAGGCCGAAGTCGCCCACAGCGGCATGCCGGATTTCTTCTCGAAGGATGCACTGCTGGTGATGGACGGTGTGGAAGCCATCGACGCGAAAGCGGCGGATACCGCGGCGGCGGATCTTCCGGCACAGTTGCGCGAACGTTTTGCCACACTGCTTTTCGGTGTCATGGATGCCCATTGCAGTGAAAGCCGCGATCTCGGGTCGGAATCCCAGCCCTCCCTCAACGGCTCGATTCGTCAGCTGCAGGAACTTCTCGTCCGCCTGCAGGAAGAAGGATACAGCACCTGGCTGGTGGCGGATTCTCCCCAGCAGTCCTCCCGACTTGAGGACCTCCTACACAGCGCCGAGGAACAGGAAGATGACGCGCCCGCCCTTCCGCCGCTGCAATACCAGATCCGCTACTGTCCCCTCACCGAGGGCTTTCTCCTCCCTTCCCTCCGCGTCGCAGTGCTCACCGAACACCAGGTGTTCAACCGGCATCACATTCGCAAGCGGGCGTCGCATGGGACGAAAGGACTCTCCCTTCGCGAGATGAAGCAGCTGCGCATCGGCGACTACGTCGTGCATACGGACAAGGGGATCGGACGCTTCCAGGGCTTCGAGACCATCACGGTGAATGGCGGACTGCAGGAAACCGCGCGCCTGACGTATATGGACGACGATGCGCTTTTCGTCAACCTGAACTACATCCACAAGCTGTCGAAATACAGCTCGGAAGAGGGACACACGCCGCAGCTGTCAAAACTCGGCTCCGGTGCCTGGGAGCGCGCACGGGCGAAAACCAAGAAGCGACTCAAGGATATCGCGCGCGACCTGATTCAGCTCTACGCGAAGCGCAAGCTCAGTGAAGGATACGCGTTCTCGCCTGACGGACAGTGGCAGAAGGAAATGGAAGCGTCCTTTATTTACGAGGACACCCCCGACCAGGCCAAGGCGACGGTGGATGTGAAGAATGATATGGAAGAAGCCGTGCCGATGGACCGCCTGGTCTGCGGCGACGTGGGCTATGGCAAAACCGAAGTGGCCGTGCGCGCGGCGTTCAAGGCCGTGGTGGATGGAAAGCAGGTCGCTGTGCTCGTTCCAACCACTATCCTCGCACAGCAGCACTACCACACCTTCCGCGATCGCCTGGGACGCTACTCGGTCATCGTCGAATCCCTTTCCCGCTTCAAGTCCCGCAAGCAGCAGACGGAAATCGTGGAAAAGCTTTCGCGCGGAAATGTGGACATTCTCATCGGTACGCATCGTCTGCTGAGCAAGGATGTGCATTTCAAGAATCTCGGTCTGCTCATCGTCGATGAGGAACACCGTTTCGGTGTCGCGGCAAAGGAAAAGCTGCGGGAGCTGCGTGCGAATGTGGACACGATGACGATGACGGCGACGCCCATTCCCCGCACCTTGAATTTCTCACTGCTCGGTGCACGCGATCTCTCGGTGATCGAGACGCCACCACGCAACCGCCTCCCCATCATCACGCACATCCTCCCCTTCGAACAGGAAACCATTGTGGAAGGAGTGGAGCGCGAGTTGCAGCGCGGTGGACAGGTATTTTTCGTCAACGACCGTGTGCAGGATCTGGAAATCCTCGCCGACACGTTGCGCAGCTATCTCCCCGGCGTGCGCATCGCGACGGCGCATGGACAGATGAAATCGTCCGAGCTCGAGCGCGTGATGATGCGTTTCATGGAGAAGAAAGTCGACATCCTCGTCGCCACGAAAATCATTGAGAGCGGACTCGACATCCCGAACGCCAATACGATTTTCATCAACAAGGCCAATCATTTCGGACTGGCCGAGCTGTATCAGCTGCGGGGACGTGTGGGACGCTCGAACACGCAGGCCTATGCCTACCTGCTCATTCCCCCTCAGGCGAAGTTCACGCGCGATGCGCTCAAGCGCCTGCAGGCGATCGAAGAATTTTCCGAACTGGGCACCGGCTTCCAGCTCGCCATGCGCGATCTGGAAATCCGCGGCGCCGGCAATCTTCTGGGCGCCGAGCAGCACGGCTTCATCACAGAAATCGGTTTCGACCTGTACATGCTCACGCTGGAAGAAGCCGTGGCCGAACTGAAGGCGGAAGAGTTTGAAGGATTGTTTGCCGACGAAGAGCAGGAAGTGCGTCCCAGGGCCGACGTGGTCATGGAACTCGGGATGGACGCCTACCTCCCGAACAGCTACGTCAGCAATTCCACCGAGCGCTTCGACCTTTACAAGAGGCTGTACAACTGCGTGACGGACGAAGAAATCACGGAGATAGAACAGGAACTCACCGATCGCTTCGGCTCGCTGCCTGAGGAAGGCAAGGCGCTGATATTCAGCGTGCAGGTGCGATTGATTGCCGCACGCATCAGACTCGCCCGCGTGACGCTGGAGCAGGGACAGCTGAACATCGCCCTGCCGCCGCCGGAGGATGAAATCTTCTACGAGCGGCATTTCCAGCACCTCATGGCGTGGGTGCTGTCGCACAAGGACCGTGTGAAGCTCGAGCAGGACAGCCGTCAGGTGCGCATGATCGTGCAGAACATCGGGGGTCCCGAAGCCGTACGCGACCTGCTCATTGAAATCGAAACAATGCTCGCGGAAGCTACCGCAGCAGTGGAGGAGGAAAACGCGCATGCGGAATGATGCCGGAGCAGCGGGACGCGAACGCCGGGCCGCGTGGTTCATTGCCGCGGCCATGCTGGTCGCCATCGTGTACATCGTGTCGCAGGGGGGACTGCTGAAGGACATACTCGGAGGCAGTGAATCAGTTGAGCAGGAAATGCCTCCGTACCACAGGGGACAGTTCCGTCGGGCTGTCATGCTCCCGCTGAATTTCATGGAAAAGGAAGCCACTGAGAGGAATCGCGCAACAGCGCAGATGAAAGAATACGGCATCAACTGGCTGGAAGTCCCTCTCCCCGTCTGGCAGGCCACCTCCCGCAATCTCGAATACAACAGCTTCGACCTGCGCGCGACAACGGACATGATCCACAATCTGCGCGAGCAGGACTTCGGCATCACGCTGGTGCCGCTGTACTGGAACGGCGACACACTGTCGACAGCTCCTCAAGGCGAGCTTGGGGCGGCCTTCCTGCAGTCCTACCGCGTCCTGCTCCTCGACCTCGCAGGTCACGCCACCACCTCCGGCGCCGACGCCATTCTGCTCGACGCCCTCTTCGGAGAGCCCAGCGTCTCCGCCACCGAGTGGCTGGCCCTGATCACCGACATGCGCAAGCTCTACGCGGGCTCGCTGGAAATCCGCCTCGACTCCGCCGCCACCCCCGAGATGTACCTCCGCCACTTCGACGGCGCGCACATCGCACCCGACTCCCTCCGCCTCATCGCCATTCGCGAAGACGCCCCGGATAAACCCATCTACCTGCGCAATCCCCTGCGGGACCGATACGCATCCGGCCTCTTCCCCTGGGATCCCGTCAACGCCAATCTGCATCACGACCTCCACATCCTCACACGCATCCTCGACCTGACCGAGAGCATGTCCACCGGCGGCTTCACCCTCGCCGGCCTCTCCGCTTACACCAACTGTAGCGTAGACCGCACACCGCTCGGCGCACTCCTCAAATCCCACCATCGTCGCAGCCTCCAACACCAGCTCGAACAGCGACAGCAGTCACTGTCCAGCACCCCGGAATAAACACGACTGTCGGTAAATCTCAGGAGTCATTGCGATCTGACTGGCATCGATCCGGTCTCCTGTTCATTATTGGCATGCATCACACATAGACTTGACATATAACGTCATGCGTCATAGTTTAGGGAGAACTTTTTAAATGATCGCTTCATTTGCTTGCGAGGAAACACGCGATATTTGGCAAGGCTCTACCTCAAAGAAGTTGCCACAACACATTCAACGTGCTGCAAAAAGAAAGTTGAAATTGCTCCACGCAGCAGTCACCATAGACGATTTGCGCACTCCCCCGTCAAACCATCTTGAAAAGTTACGTGGAGACCGTGCTGGACAATACAGCATACGAATCAATAGTCAGTGGCGATTGTGCTTCAGCTGGAATGATGGCATAGCAAGTTTCGTAGAGATCATAGACTACCATTAAGTAAGGACGGTGAGTATGCTTGATCCATTTTCCGAAAATGACGTCTCCACCCCCATCCATCCAGGAGAAATCCTAATCGAAGAATTCATGAAGCCGCTGGGACTTTCACAGAATCTCCTCGCCAGGCAGATCGGTGTTTCACCGAGGCGGATCAATGAAATCGTGAACGGTAAGAGAAGCATCACCGCGGACACGGCCTATCGCCTGTCGCGTCGATTCGGCACTTCAGAGAAATTCTGGATGAACCTCCAGGCGGGATTTGAACTCGACAGCATCGACCCGGAACACCGTGAAGCAATTTCCGGGGAGGTCATCAGCGTTTCAAAGGAAGAAGTGAAAAAGCTGAATCTGGGGTGAATTGGGTATCCGAAAACTGAGTCTTCACATCCCATCTTATTTTAGGATCCACCATCATCCTAAAACAACAAATGCCGCTATTTTACGCTGGCCCCGTATCCTAAAATAAGACCACCAGTTGTTTTAGGATACGATCACCTCATCACCACCTTCCCCGTCTCGATCCTGTCATTATGCAGAATCTGCATATTTCCCGTCATACCGCCTGGGGAATTCGTCGTGTCATTGAATCACCATCTTCCGGACCTGTGTTCTGCCATGTGTCGTGGCGCGGATGAAGTAGAGGCCCGGGGAGAGTCCCGTAGCGCTAAGCTGGTACATGTGTCGACCGGCGTCGTTGAATCCGTCAGTAAGGACACGTACTTCCCTCCCGAGTGCGTCGTGGAGCGCAATGCGCACTGTGCCGGCTCGATCGAGGGACCAGGCGATGCTCGTTGTTGAAGTGAAGGGATTCGGCCAGTTCGTGTGGAGCTGTAGAGTACCGGGAGTTGGAATGTCCCCGGCCCCGGTAATGTTGTCCAGGGAGATTCGGTACTCGACTTGTGAAGGCATGATGTGCGTGTAAGCTGACATCATGGTGATTCCGAGTCCATGTCGAGCCTGAACGTTGATGGTTCTGTCGTTGTATGCTGGGAAATACTCCTGAACGGAAAAGTCAATCTCATCGTCTTCAGGTGCATACGACGACAGCGGAATGTAGCGTTCGAAATGCCACACCCCGAAATCATCCAACTCGTATATCGTTGAATAGTACGCTTCACCGGTGGAATCCGGATATCGCGCAAACGTCGGCCAGACGAGGCCGTATCCATAATCCGGCTCCCTCAGAAACTGCACCGATGGTGGGTCACTCAGGAGTTCAAGTATACCGACAGTGCTCTCGTAGAGAACCGTATCCGGATGTGTGAAGGATTCTCCCCGAAACACGTGCACGCGTCCGAATCCCAGCGTATCGGATGTGCCCACGTATGTGTAGGTCTCGGTCAGGCTTCCTACGACAACCGGTCCCGGCCACCGCAGTTGCTCCTGCGTATAGGTAAGCTTCGTGCCTGGCGCCGGAAGCAGGTATTCCAGCAGGTCCACAACCGTTTCTCCTCCGACATGCACGATGTCACTGTACACCAGCGCCACATCGCTTTCCGTTGTGATGCGCGCCCGGTAGCGGTAGGACTGTCCCTCCTCTACTGTCGTATCTCTCAATACACGCAACGGCGCGGTGAGTGTACCCATGCGCTTCCATGTGGAATCTGAACTGCTGCGCTCAATCTCGGCCTCTGTCCATGCGGGACCTGCCCCTTCCTTCAGCGTGACGAGACCGCAGAGAGCATCGCGTGAGCTCACGTTCTCTGCGACGACGATTGGCAGCTGTACACGCAAATCTTTTCCGCGGGAAATCCCCTGTGCTGTAGCCCAGAATGAGCCATCCATCACCGAGACGAGCGTGTCCGCCTGCGGAACGATTCCGAGGTAGCGCGCCGATCCCTCCTTCAGCTCGTAGAGCAAGCCCGTGTTATAGCTGCCGAGTCGATACTGCAGCCAGATGCGGTCCTCCTGCCATCCAGGAATCATGCCGACATCTCGGTGAGAGAATGGATCATACTCCGGCACCCGTGGCCAGACGATCTGTTCCGCCTCCTGCGGCCACTGAATGTCCTCCCACGTCGCGCCGAAATCGAAGGTGAGAACCGGGTCCGGATTTGGAGTCAGTCCGCGTTCCACAATCGCCACTCCGGCACGGGAGGCAGCAAGGAGTCCCGTGCAATCTTCCACGTACTGCTGCGACCAGGTCACTCCCCCGTCGGTGGTATGCATGACCTTGTCCCCAGCGGCTACCCACCCGACAAGCGAATCGCTGAATGTGAACGTCTCCACGTCTCGCTCGACAGTGAGAACGGGATCCGGCAGGATGCTTCCATCGACCATGCGGTAAAACGTGCTGTCGAAGCAAAGCATCTGCACCGAAGGAGAAAGAATTTCAACCTGGGACAGGCTCTCGTACGGTGAAGGAAGCAAACTGTCGGGCAGTCTTGGTTCTGTTGTCCACGTCACCCCGAAATCCGAACTGCTGTACACAGCATCAGAACCGAAGAGCACTGCGTTGCCGTCAGCACTCATATCAAAACATTTCATGTGTCCGGAGATATCAAGTGTCTTCGACCATGTCTCTCCTCCATCGGCCGTCCTGAAACCGCTTTGCTCGAAGAAAGCGAAACAGCGCAGACTGTCTTCCGCACTCAGCAGAATCGGCGGCGTTGCTGCGTGCGGCATTGCGCATTGGGTCCATACAATCTGTGCCTGCGCGTGCATGCCGGTGAACACAACGGCCATGAGAAGGAGCATGAGTCCGCGAATCGGTTCAGGACAGTATTGCGTGTTCGCGGTCTGAGTTGTGGATGTAAACATGAAATTTCCCCCGAAACAATTTCTGACAACATGTAAGAAGCATATTAGCGTATTGGGAGCGCTTTGTCAATTAACGGTCGCACGGCACGGCCAGCACATCAATCGAACCGAAGCGTGGGACCAGCTCGCGCACGGTGGCGATGCTGACGTGCTTCCAGCTCTGGAGGTCGCTGAGCCAGTAGCCGTTGTCGAGCAGGGGCTGGACGAGCGCGGGATAGGTGATGTGCCGCTCTTCGAGCATGTACAGGGCGAGTTCGAATAAGACCGTGGGATGGTTCTCACGGAGGATGCGTGCGGCTCCCTGCAGCACTTCGTACTCGTAGCCATCGGTGTCAATCTTGATCAGATCAACACTCTGAATTGCGTGCTCGGAGCAGAAATCGTCGAGGGTGGTGTAGCGGTCGACGCTTTCGTGGGAGACGCCGTAATGGACGGGATGACGCGGATGGCCGTTGCGCCGGAGCGTATCCACGCGCCAACTGGAGTAGCTGGTATATGAATCAGGGACGACCTTCCTGTCGGCAACGAAGCTCTTCACGCGCACAATGCGTTCGGCGAGTTCCGGGTTCAATGCGAGATTCTCGTCGAAGCGCCGGTTGGCGTACTCCGATGGCTCGAATGCATACACGGTCGCTTCCGGATAGCGCTGTACGAACTGAAGACTCATGACGCCGCTGTTGGCACCGACGTCGAACACGGTGCGTACAGTGCCTGATACTCCCGCCCGCTGCAGAAGATGCTTCTGGAATCCCCCGGTCAGATACAGCGACAGGTCAATACCTTCGGACAGATCCAGCGCATAGGTGATGCCGTCGATTATCTTCCTCTGAAACCGCGGCACACCCAGCATCCGCAGCGCCCGATACAGCACTTGCGCTCCGTACATCTTGTATTTCGTGGAAAGCTTCACTCTCAGTCCCCCCGCAGAAATGTGGAACGAATTTCAGTCCGACGCAGATGATAGACACACGAGTGACGGACGGAATTCCCAGGGAGTCCCTATGCGGGGGGATGGAAAAATGGAAATATCGAAAGATGGAAATATCTTCATCGTCCCCAGGCGTAGCAGCTCATCGTCCCCACGCTCCGCGTGGGGACGTGATTCCCGAACGCTCCGCGTTCATTTAGTCGTCCCAATCGCCGCAGAGCGGCGCATAAAGACATCCCCACGCAGAGCGTGGGGACGATGAACATGTAGCAGAGCGTGGGGACGATGAACATGTAGCAGAGCGTGGGGACGATGAAAAGCAGACTCCCAGGTACACTCAGAGGAAAGCAATCCCTGCTCCTGCTGAGTTTGTAATCTGCAATCTGCAATTTGGAATCTGCAATCTGGGATCTACAATCTTATTCCCATTCCGAAGGAGAGGAGGAAGTACCGCCGCGTTCCGGTGTAGGAGAGCGGACTGGCTTCGTCTTTGCGGTAGTAGGCGTCAACGCCTTCTTCGAGCTGGATACGGTACTGGAGTTCGTAGAAGGCGAAGCTGGTGACGTACTGGGCGCCAATGAGGCCGAAACTGCGCTGGCCGATGGTGGAGAGGATGCGGTCGTACTGGAATTCCGGGTGGTTGGGGTCTTCGGCGAATTCGCGGGTCCAGGTCGGATCGAAGCTGGCGCCGCCGAAGAAGGCAAACGGGATCGGCAGGCGGAAGCGGAATACCGCGTCGATCATGGCGGTGGGATAGAGTATGCTCACGGAAGGACGAAATGTGATGTACCAGCGCGGGAAGGGCTGGGCGAGCATGAGGTCGTATGTGGCGTACACGCCGGGCAGGATGTCGACACCGGATTTGTCCTGCCGGAAGTTGTGCCAGGTGACGATGGGACCCACGGCCGGACCGGTGCTGATCCATTCTTCGTTGCGAAGAATGTCGGAGGTGGTTTCGTCCTGCGCTTGCAGCGTCGGGGCGATGAGGAGAAGGATGAGGACGGCTGTCAGGATACCCGGGTGTGTTCTCATTCGATCATGGCCATTTTCTTGAGCAGCGGCGCGGGACGGTAGCGCTCACCACCGAGTTCTTCATGCATCGCGCTGAGGATAGTGTACAGATGACGCCAGCCGATGCGGTGTCCCCAGGACAGTGGTCCCATACCCGACATGGCTACCTTCATCAACGCGTCGATGGACTCCTGCCCCGTGAGATCCTGCTGACAGATCAGCACGGCCTCGTTGATCATCACTGCCAGCATGCGCGGTGTCACGAGTCCCACTTCATCCCGCACCACTTCCATCCTCTTCCCGAGTCCGGCAATGAAATCCGATAGCATTTCCTGATGTCCGTGCTTCGCACCGTACGGGAAGGCGATTTCGATAACATCTGAGGATGTCAGTCCGGGCAGCGCCGCGAGTCCGACAAGCCGGTCCATCGCCTTCACGCGCGATGCCAGCTCGGTCGCGGTGGTGGATACGGTGTTGCACAGAATGGGCGCGTCGTGGCTCAGGTCGGCAATGATGTCGCTCAGTACAATGCGGCGGTTCTTGGACATCCGCACGTGCAGATCGATGACGAGATCCACATGCGGCGCTTCGTCCAGCGCATGCACCAGCTGCACGTCGTCATCGAGTTTCTTCTTCACACCGCGCGCATACACGACACAGTTGTGATCCTTGCATAATTCCAGCCATTCGCTGATCAGTCCCGCGGGACCGGTGAATAAGATGTTCATGATTTTTCCTGATTTGGTCTTTCCTTCCGTGTATCCAGGGCGATTCGTGAATCGCCCTTACGTCTATAACCTTCCGGATCGGTTACCTGATGTTTCCATCATTCTATCTTTCCATTTTTCCATGGCGTCCCGACGCAGAGCGTGGTTACGTTGGGGGGATTCATGAATCCACTTCCGGGGTGATGGGGGGATTCATGAATCCCCCCCTACATATTCCTCCTATACTGGCCGCCGACCTCATATAACGCGGTGGAGATCTGGCCGAGGGAGGCGTATTTGACGCATTCGAGGAGCTGGTCGAAGACGTTTTCGTGGGCCTGGGCCGTGTGCTGGACGCTCTCGAGGGCGGCGGAGCCATTGTTCTGGTTGCGCTGCTGGAAGGCGCGGAGGTTGGCGATCTGCTGCTTTTTCTCGTCCTCGGTGGAACGGATGAGCTCGATGGCCTGCTTTTCGCCGCTCTTCAGATGGTCGGGACGCAGGAAGGTGTTGACGCCCATGATCGGCAGCTCGCCTGTGTGCTTCTTGTGCTCGTAAATCATGGACTCTTCCTGGATTTTCCCACGCTGATACATGGTCTCCATTGCGCCGAGTACGCCGCCGCGGTCGGAAATGCGGCGGAATTCGGAGAGGACGGCTTCTTCGACGAGATCGGTCAGTTCTTCGATGATGAAAGAGCCCTGCAATGGATTCTCGTTCTTCGCCAGTCCCAGCTCGTGGTTGATGATCATCTGTATCGCCAGGGCGCGGCGCACGCTCTCTTCTGTCGGAGTCGTGATGGCCTCGTCGTAGGCGTTGGTGTGCAGACTGTTGCAGTTGTCGTAAATGGCGTACAGCGCCTGCAGCGTGGTGCGGATGTCGTTGAAGTCGATTTCCATGGCGTGCAGACTGCGTCCGCTGGTCTGGATATGATACTTCAGCTTCTGTGAACGGTCGTTGCCGCCGTAAAGACGCTTCATGGCGACGGACCATATCCTCCGCGCCACGCGTCCGATCACGGCGTACTCGGCGTCAATGCCGTTGGAGAAGAAGTACGACAGGTTCGGGGCGAACTCGTCGATGTGCATTCCCCTCGAAAGATAATACTCGACATAGGTGAAGCCGTTCGCCAAGGTGAAGGCCAGCTGCGTGATGGGATTCGCACCGGCCTCGGCAATGTGATAACCGCTGATCGATACCGAGTAATAATTCCGCACGCGATTGCGCACGAAGTTCTGCTGTATGTCGCCCATCATACGCAATGCGAATTCGGTCGAGAAAATGCAGGTGTTCTGCGCCTGGTCTTCCTTGAGGATGTCCGCCTGCACGGTGCCGCGGACGGAGGACATTGTCGCCGCACGGATGCGGTCGTATTCCTCCTGCGGCAGCAGACCTTCACTCACGAAGAAATCGCCGCATACGCCCAGCGTACCGAGTCCGAAATACCGGTGCGGCTTGCCGCCGTCTTCGAACTGCGCCACGTCGTTCAACTCCGTCAGCATTGCTGCGAGATCAGGCGCTCCGGTGTAGGTGGGACGAGGCAGATCAATCTTTTTGTAATGCGCATCAATGGCTTTCTGCGCCGCATCGAAGCTGCCGTTCTGCACCAGCCACTTCTCTATCTGCTGATCGATGGCCGTGTTCATGAACATGGCCAGGATCATGGGGGCGGGACCATTGATGGTCATCGATACGGAAGTCGTCGGCGAGGTGAGGTCGAAGCCGCAGTACAGTTTCTTCATGTCGTCGAGCGTGCAGATGCTCACACCCGAGTTGCCGATCTTGCCGTAAATGTCGGGACGCTCATCGGGATCCTCACCGTACAGCGTAACCGAATCGAAAGCCGTTGAAAGCCGCGCGGCGGGGAGTCCCTCCGACACGTAATGAAAACGTCTGTTCGTGCGCTCAGGCGTTCCTTCACCCGCGAACATGCGCGTGGGATCCTCGCCTTCCCTCTTGAAGGGAAACACGCCGCCAGTGTACGGGAAACTGCCGGGCACGTTTTCGAGAAGAATCCAGCGCAGGATGTCCCCGCGTCCTTTATACCGCGGCATGGCCACGCGTGAGATACGCGTCCCCGAAAGGGAGGTACGGAACAGTTGACTGACGATTTCCCGGTCGCGGATGCGCGTGGTCAGGGTGTCCTGCCGATACGCTTCCACTGCATTGGGCCACTGCTCGAGCAGATCACGATTCTCGGGCGCGATGTTCTCGCGGTAATACTCGATCTGGCGGTCGAGCTCGGACAGCAGTTCCTCTCGCACCTGGTGACTGCCGATTTCCACCACGCCGCCTTCGCCGCTGATGTTGAGCTCGCGGCGCGAACCGGCTTCCACCAGCGAAGCGCGTGCGCCTTCGAGCTGATCGAGACGCTCGGCAAAGCCCGCCTGCTCCTCGATCCATGCCTTGTACTTCTGTACGGTGTCGGAAATTTCCGAAAGATAGCGCGCGCGTTCGGGGGGAATGACGGCGGACTTATCCGGTTCCTTCGCTTCCCGGCCGAATGCGGTTTCCCATGTCGTGCCGGTGCGTTCGTTGATGGACTGCACAATCTGATAGAACAGGTGATTGGTGCCAGCGTCGTTGAACTGGCTGGCGATGGTCGGATACACGGGCAGATCTTCGTCCGCCACTTCGAAGGTACCGCGGTTGCGCTTGACCTGCTTGCGGATATCACGCAATGCGTCTTCCGCACCGCGCTTCTCGAACTTGTTCAGCACCACGAGGTCTGCCAGGTCGAGCATGTCGATTTTCTCGAGCTGCGTCTGCGCCCCGTATTCCGGGGTCATGACATACATGGCGACGTCCACCAGATCCACGATCTCCGAATCGCTCTGTCCGATGCCCGCAGTTTCAACGATCACAAAATCATACCCTGCACATTTGCAGAGATCGATGGCGCGATGCAGTGCGGCCGAGGTCGCGGTGTTCGCCGCACGCGTGGCAAACGAGCGCATGAACACCTGCTCGTGTCCCTCCGGCGCCGTGGCGGCAATGGCATTCATGCGGATGCGGTCGCCCAGCAGCGCTCCTCCGGTCCTTCGCTTGGAAGGATCCACCGAGAGAATGGCGATATGCATGTCAGGGAAATTCCGGAGAAAGCGGCGCACGATTTCGTCGGTGAGAGAAGATTTCCCGGCGCCGCCCGTTCCCGTAATGCCGAGCACGGGAATGGTCTTCCCTTTCGGCGCTTCGATGTGAATTTCATGATGATATTCGAGCAAGGACAGTGCGCTGCCGAAAAGGCGACGGTCTGCCATCAGTTCGCCGTTGGTCTCGGTAAGAGCTTTCTCGCCGATAAACAGCGTGGCGTCGCGGATGTCGAGCCGCTTGTCGGCGCCGGCCGGGAAATCACAGGCTTCGAGCACCATGTTGATCATGCCCTGCAGTCCCAACTGCCTGCCGTCCTCAGGCGAGAACACGCGGTCGATACCGTACGCGTGCAGCGCGTCGATCTCATCCTGTACGATCACTCCTCCACCACCGGCAAAAATGCGAACATGTTCCGCCCCACGCTGCCGCAGCAGATCCTTCATGTAGCGCAGGTATTCCATATGTCCCCCCTGGTAGGAGGAGATGGCGATGCCCTGCACGTCTTCATGTATCGCGGCATCCACGATTTCGGCGACGCTGCGGTTGTGACCGAGATGGATGATCTCGGCTCCGCTGGACTGCAGGATGCGGCGCATGATGTTGATCGAGGCGTCGTGGCCGTCGAATAGCGAGGCGGCGGTGACGATGCGGATGTGATTCTTCGGAGTATAGACCTGTGTTTCCATAGTGCTGTAGGGAAAGGATGATTGTTAACTGCTTCTGCCGAAACGGCGGTCGAGATCGCCGAGCGAGAGTTTGATGAGTATCGGTCGTCCGTGGGGACAAACGTACGGGTTCGAGGTCGCGAACAGCTGATCGATGAGATTCTGCATCTCGGCGGGATTCAGTTTGTCGCCCGCCTTGATCGCGGCGCGGCAGCCGTAGGAAGCGGCCACGTTGTGCCGGGTGTCGGTCACACCAGAAGCGCTGTACTCTCGGTACTGCTCGATCATTTCTTCGAGTATGCTTTCCTCCATGCCGGGACGCACGTCCTGCGGCACGGCTTCCACGGTGACGTCATGCGGCGCCTTCAGACGCAGCACGAAACCGAGATGCTCGAACTCGGCGCGGATCTCCTCCAGCAGTGCATAATCACCGGCCGACACCCGCGTGCTGTGCTCGAAGAGCAGCTGCTGGGAAAACGGCGCGGCGTCCTGAAGCGCAGCCAGCGCTTTCTCGTAGAGGATGCGCTCATGCGCCACGTGCTGGTCGATGATCATGAGACCGGATTTGATCGGCGTGAAAATATACTTGTTATGCAGCTGCCAGAGAAACTGCGTGTCAGATATCGGTTTCTCGCTCGGGAGGATGACGGTCTCACGCTCGGGCTCGGCCGCCATGCCGCTGCGACTACCCTCACCGCTCACATCCAGCGAACGGAAGAGATCGTCGATCTGCCGGGGATCCATGCGCGAACCCGCGCCGCCGCTGTCTGAAGGACGAGAGCCGTACCCCGTGCCGCCGCTGCCACCTGTTCCGCTGCCGCCCCCTGATCCGGCGCCCAATCCACTGCTTCCCATACCGCGGCTGAGGGAATCGAAGTTGTCGTATTTGCGCTCGGTGCGTGCGGAGGCTTCGTCGGGCGATTCGATGCGCATGCGCGTGAAGTCCTGCGGCTGTCCGCCTTCCCCGCTCTCACGGAAGCCGATCGAGGGAGTCAGGTCGTGACTGTACAGGCTGCGGCGCACGACGGCGTTGACGATGGTGTAGATGTTGCGCTCGTTGCTGAACTTCACTTCCAGCTTGGAAGGATGCACGTTGACGTCCACCTGCCGCGGATCGATGTTCAGGAAAAGCATGTACATCGGAAACGCACCCTGTTCGAGCATGTGCTCGTAGGCGCTGACCACGGCGTGATTCAGATAGCGGCTCACCACGTAGCGTCCGTTGACGAAAAGGAATTGCTCGCCGCGGGACTTCTTCGCAAAATTCGGCTTGCCCACAAATCCCGTCACCGTGATCAGGTCTGTTTCCTCATGCACTTCGAGCAGCGAATCTGCCACGCGGTCGCCGAAGAGGTAGGAGATGCGTCCCGCCAGATCCGCAGGCTGCGCGTCGTATACCGTGCTGCCGTCGGAGATGAGTGTGATGCGTACGTCGGGGTAGGACAGCACGAAGCGCTGCACGCAGTCCGTTATATGCCGGTACTCGGTGGTGTCGGATTTGAGGAACTGCCGCCGTGCGGGCGTGTTGTAAAACAGATTCTTGACGCTGATGGAGGTGCCGACCGGACCCTCAACTTTATCCGCTTCGCGCACTTCGCCTCCCTCGATGCGCAGCAGCGTGGCGACATCCTGATCTTCCATGCGCGTGCGCAGTTCCACTTTCGCGACGGAGGAAATCGACGGCAGCGCTTCCCCGCGGAAACCGAAGGTGCGGATCTGTTCGAGATCCTCTATCGAACGCAGTTTGCTGGTCGCATGCCGCTCGATGGCCATGCGCGCATCCTCCTCGGTCATTCCGTGTCCATCGTCGATAACCTGTATCAGCGACTTCCCCGCTGCGGCGATATTCACGGTGACATGACTGGCGCCGGCATCAATGGCGTTTTCCACCAATTCCTTCACCACGGATTCCGGCCGCTGCACGACTTCGCCTGCGGCGATCTGATTGGCGAGATGCTGCGGAAGGATCTGGATGGAACTTGCCGGTACGACTGATGCCATAAAACTCAGGAGAAATTGGTGTATAAAAGATACGCGAGAATAAAGAGCAGGATGAGCACGATCATGGGCCTGGTCGTGCCTCTCCTCGAATTGCTTTCGAAGTGAAAGCGCCTGCGCCGCCGCGCGTCCTCATCCTTTTTCGGATCATAATAGCGCGGGGTGTAGTCGAAGCTTTTATGTCGGGGCTTGCGCATGAACATGGGCTATCTCCGCGTCTACTCGCGCACTTCCTCTTCAATGGTGGTTTCGTCCTCGGTACGCAGGTCGCCGAAGAGCGCCTGGACGAAGGCTTCATCGTCGAACACCTGCAGGTCGTTGATCTGCTCGCCCACGCCGATGTACTTGACGGGAATGGCGAGTTCGGAAGAGATGCCGATGACCACGCCGCCCTTGGCCGTGCCGTCGAGCTTGGTAACCGCGAGTCCGGTCACATCCACCGCCAGGCCGAACTGCTTCGCCTGCTGAATCGCATTCTGTCCGGTGGTAGCATCCAGCACGAGAAGGACCTCATGCGGCGCGTCGGGCATGAGCTTGGACATCACGCGCTTGATCTTCTTCAGCTCTTCCATGAGGTTGGATTTCGTGTGCAGTCTGCCTGCCGTATCGATAATGACCACGTCGGAGTTTTTCGACAGCGCACTCTGCAGCGTGTCGTAGGCCACGGCGGCGGGATCCGAACCGTGCTTCTGCTGAATGATATCCACTTCAGCGCGCTGCGCCCACACTTCGAGCTGCTCATTGGCCGCCGCGCGGAAAGTGTCGGCCGCGCCGATGATGACTTTCTTCCCCGCGCTGCGGTAATTGTAGGCCAGCTTTCCGATGGTCGTGGTCTTGCCCACGCCGTTGACACCGACCACCATGATGACGTAGGGGGAAACGCCTGAAGGAATTTCGATCGCTGCTCCATCAGTCGTTACATCGTTCTTTTCGAACAGCGCGGCGATTTCTTCGCGCAGCAGGCGGTGCAGCTCACCGGCGTCTTCAAAACGTTCGCGGCGCACGCGCTCGCGCAGATTCTCAATGATGCGTGTGGTGGTGGAAACGCCCACGTCGCCGAGAATCAGAATCTCCTCGATCTCATCGAGCAGATCGTCGTCGATCTTGCGCTTGGCCTTGATGACGCGAGTGACCTTCTGCATGACGGAATCGCGCGTTTTCGCGAGTCCCTCCTTCAGGCGATTGAATTTCAGTTTGTCGAGAAAGCCCATGATATACTTCTTTTCCGTTCCATGCGTGATTGAATTGCGTCAGCGCGACTATCCATGCTTGCGCATGAGATCCAGGTAGCGCTCGCCGTACTTGTAAAGGGACACCACGATGAGCGCGAGGCTGATAATCATCAGCACCTGCTGCGGCATGTTGCGTCCCCCGTCATGAAAAATTGTGGCCAGCAACGTGAAGCCGATGGCGACCACCGTGGCCTTGCCCAGCCAATTGCTCTGCACGAGAATGCCGGTGCGGGATTTCAGATGCATGCCGCCGGCGAAAATGATGAGATCGCGCAGCACGACCACCAGCACGAACCACACAGGCAGCATTTCCAACACCACCATCATGATCACGGCCACGGTGATGTAAATCTTGTCCGCCAGCGGATCGATGATGCGTCCGAGCTTCGACTCGCCTTCAAACGTGCGCGCAATCCATCCGTCGAGCAGATCCGTCGCATACGCCAGCAGACAGATCGCGCCCAGCAAGAGCTGATTCGCATACGCATCCTCGAGCAGGATGGCGAAGGGGATAACGAGAAGAATGCGCAGGAAACTCAGCATGTTCGATGGCGTCCAGATGCGGTCCGCCGGCTGCTGCTGCGTCTTGCCGGAGTGTGCCTTCCCAGGCTGCGCCTTTCCAGGCTGTGCCTTTCCAGGCTGCGCCTTGACGGACTGCGACTTCTGCTTTCCTCCGCCTTTGCTGTTTCCTTTGTTCGCGTGCTTTGCCATGGTGTTACCGTATAATGGCGAATTTCTGTAGTACTGCTTCCACTTCCACTCCATCACTGTTCGTGCCCGCAGCGCGGTAGACGTAAATGCCCGAGGGAACGAGCTCACCCTGGTCGCTGCGCGTATCCCACTGCACGCCGCCGTTGCCGTCGGTTTCTTCGACCTCGGCGATGAAATGTCCCGACAGCGTGTAAATGCGTATCGTGGCGCGCGGCGTGAGATTGGCGAAGGTGATGAAATCCTGCGCGTGCTCGGGCTTGAGGGGATTCGGGTAGACGAACACATCCTCGAGTGTCTGCCGGTTGAGTATCACACCGGCCGTGCTTCCCGGACCATCACCAAATGCTGCACCGGAGGCGCAGAGCACATTACGCACTTTCAGCACGTATTCCTTGCCGAGGGCGCCGATGGGCGTTCCTTCCGGCATTTCGATACGCACGCGGGTGGGATCCTGGCTGTCCAGCACGGCGGACTGTGCAAATCCCGCGGGCTGCAGTTCGTAGTTGGCGGCGACTTCAGCTCCGGGCAGCTGCACGGGCTGATTGAACACAACAACGAAACTGCGTGGAGGATGATATTCCACGCGTTCGATGAAGCATTCGCTGAGGACGGCGTTCTGCACGTCGATGGGACCATAGCTGCGGTCCTCGAATGGAATGCCTTCCTCGTCGCGTAGTCCACGCAGCGTCAGACCGTACTGTCCGTCCTCAAGCGCACCGAAGGAAAGCAGCAGCGTGCGCGGATCGATCAGCGCAACGCTCTCCGGCTCACGCTGTCCGTTGAGCAGAAAGCGCTGCACCGAAGGCAGCACGCTGCCCATGTCCTGCGATACCACCGCCGTCAACTGTCCTTCACCCGAATACGTGAGTTCGGAAATGACAGGTGTGGCGTGGGGATGCAGCATGCGGGAATACACTCTCGGACTCTCCGCGGGCTCCTTCGTGCTGTCGACTGCCGTCACAGCATAGATAAATGTATCGCCTGCGGTCAGGGTGGGATCGGCGACGGATACTGCTCCGCTGAAGCTTCCCATGAGTTCCATTGCGGCGGGAGTGGAACCGCGGTAGAGACGGTACTGCGGGGCTTCCCCGGCGTCGGCCACCCAGGTGACACGCACGCTGGTGGCGGATTCGTATACCGCGGTGACTTCACGCGGCGGCTGGGGTCCGCCATACGGAAGATTGCGCTCGAAGAAGATGACGCTGTCGGGCGTGGCCACGGCAAGTTCGGGGATGCCGTTACGGTCGAAATCCGCAATGCTTACGGCATCGGTGTTCACGAGCGGATACTGCCAGGCGACTTCGAAACCGCCACCCGGACGATGGTCGATCACATATAGTTCCGGGAAAGTGGTGATGACCAGTTCGGGTTCGGGATCGTCATCGAGATTGCCCGCGGTCAGGCTGTTCTGAATGCGGGTGAAGGATCCGTACGCCGCGCTCTCGGTCACGCCGTGAAACTGCATGCTCCACAGCACATCCGTCGCATTGTCGGGTCCCGTCCGCAGTATCGCGAAATACCAGAAGGGAATGACGTCGTCGCCGCCGGTGCGGAAACCTACCGCGATCTCGTCGCGTCCGTCATTGTTGAAATCCCCCGCCTCCACGAATTCACTGCCCAGCGTATAATCGTTTTCCGAATACCAGATGGTCTCCCAGGAAGAACCGTTGTACTCGGCAATAAAGAAATCGCCATCCGCATCGCCGACGAGAATCTCGGGTTTTCCGTTTGCGTTGAAATCGCCGTAGGCCGCGCGGGGAGCGGAGTAACTGTTGCGTGGACCCCTATCAACCCCGGTCTTGTTCACGATGCGCGCTTCTTCGACCAGCTGCGTGCCGTTCCAGTGGAAAAATCCGAAGGTGCTGTCATCGATCACGGCCATGGCTTCCTGCACGCCGTCACCGTCCGGGTCGGCGATGTCGACGGACCAGAAATCGCCGTCGGTCGTATCCGCCCAGATGCGCTGCGAAGGAAATGCGTTCGCCTCGCCGCGATAGAGAAAACCGTTGCGCACGAAACTGGTCAGCAGTTCCGCATTGCCGTCGCCGTCGAGATCACCCCAGCCGCGCGGAAACTCCTGTCCCTGCGCGCCGCCATCGACCCGTGTAAAATTCAGTCCGTTGAACTCCCAGGCAGAAAACGCATTATCGTCTTCGAGGTTGTTGCCGTAAAGCTCCGGCAGTCCATTCCCATTGAGATCAGCCGTCTTCCTGAACAACCGGTGCAGCGGCAATCCATACGGCTTCCGGTTGTAGCCGAAGGTGCGCACGGGAGTGGGGATTTCCAGCTCGAAGTTTCCCCCGCCTTCCGCGCGGGCGATGGATTCGAGTCCCACCGCATTCTCGGCGCTGATGTAGAATTCGTAGCGGCGGCCGGGACGAAAATACTTTGGTCCCATATACACGCGATGCGTGGTGCCGGCGAAGAGATTGTTTTCCGTCTCCCCTTCCGCCGAGATCCACTGCCACTGCTGACCGGAATTGAGTTCGCGGTACCACACCTTTCCGATGGTCACATCGTCAGTGATAAAGCCCACGCCCACGCCGTATGCCGTGCCTTCGATGGCGGGCACGATGCCGGCACCGCGGAAGATCGGAGCTGTGCGGTCGATATGCAGAACCACGCGGTCGTCGAGTGAAACGCCGCGGTCGCTTTCCGCCATCAGGCGCAGGGTGTATGTGCTGTCGGGCAGCGTACGCACATTCCACACCGCGAGCGTCTCGGCCACGGCCTGGCGCTGCACGGTGGAGGTGATGTCCGTCCATCGCGTGGGATTGACACCCACACCGTATTGCAGCCGGTAACCGCGCATCACGGGTGATGCCGCCGTGCCGACAACAGTGATTTCCTCACCGTTGGTCGCGAAGTCCGTTCGCGGCGCGGTAATCCGCACGAAGGAAGGATTTTCCAGCGCCACCGCGCGGTCGGCCCGCAAGAGCCCCGCACCGTAACGCTCGTCCCACCCCTGCTGACCGAGATCCTCGGCAGAGGCGATGAGCACGCCGCGGACTTCCTCAGGAGTGAAGTCGGGATGCACCGAAAGCACCAGTGCCGCAACCGCACTCACGAAAGGCGTGGATGCGGAGGTGCCGTTGAAGCTTCCATAGCGTCCCTCACGATCGGCGGTGACGATGTCGAGTCCCGGCGCGGCAATATCCACGGTCTGTCCGTAATTCGAAAATCCGGCGAGGATATCATTCTGTGCCGTGGCGCTGACGGAAATGGTTTCGTCGTAGGCGCTCGGGTAGTGCAGGGCGGTGGACTGTGAATTCCCCGCCGAGCCGATGAGTACGGTGTTGCGCGCGTATGCCCAGCGGATGACGTCGCGAAGGACGCGGGAATAGATGACGTCGCCGAAGCTCATGTTGACGACGCGCACACCGTTTTGCACAGCGTATGCCAGGGCGCGGGCGACGTCGCTTTCCGCACCGATGCCGCGCGCATCGAAAGCGCGGAGGATGAGCACCGGACAATCCGGCGCTACGCCCGCGATGCCGATACCGTTGTCCGCACGCGCCGCGATAATACTCGCCACGCTGGTGCCATGTCCCATATCATCGTACGGATCGGGATCCGGTACGTCGTGATCCCCGCCGGCCGCATTCCCTTCGCCAGGCTGATCCACGAAATCGTAGCCGATCACATCGTCCACGAAGCCGTTTCCATCATTGTCCATTCCATCAAAATCACCGCTCACCCCTGCGCGCGTCTCCCCCACCGGCCACGGCTGAAAGCGTCCGTCACCGTTCGCATCCTCCGCCGCATTGATCCAGTATTGACCTTCCATGTCAGGATGCAGGTAATCGAGTCCCGTATCAATCACTCCCACCGGAACAGCCTTCGACCCGCGCGTCACATCCCAGGCGGCGACGGTGCCGATGCGCTGTGTGCCCCACTGGGCGGACCATGCGCTGTCGTTGGGCACGGCATGCAGATGATACAGCACTTCACGCTCGGCGTACACGACGTCTCCCTGCGCGGCGACATCGCGCAGCACGGTTTCGATGTCGAACTGCGGGGCGGGAGCGAAGACGTAGACGTCCGCAAGAGGATGCTCTTCCCCCGCTTTCGCGAGAGCGGCGGTGGGACCCGCGGGAGGCAGCAGCGGCGTAAGTTCACCGGACTGCCAGCGGCTCAGGGTTTCCCGCAACTGCGGGGAAAGCACCTGTACGCTTCCCTCGGCCAGTTGCGTGGCATCGGATCGCAGACGCAGGATGATGCGTCCGCTGTACTGTTCGGTGGACTGCGCAGCGGTGCCGCTGGACTGCGAAGCGGTGCCGCTGGATTGCGAAGCGGTGCCGTTGTTCTGCGCAACGGCGCCTGTAGCGGCAAGCAGCAGTGCGCCGAGTGTGAGGATGGCAGGCAGTATGGAAAGGCGTCGCGTCATCAGACCTCGTGTTCGTCCTTGCGCATGTTTTCCTCGACGGGAACGGGATACTCGCCGGTGAAGCAGCCGGTGCAGTAGCTGCGTTTGCCTTCGTGGCTGACGGAGCTGAGCATTTTCTCGACTGAAAGGTAGCCGAGCGTGTCGGCGCCGATTTCCTGGCGGATTTTCTCGACGTCGCCGTCGTTCTGCGCGGCGATGAGTTCGCTCGAGCTGGGGAAATCCATGCCGTAGGGACAGGGATTCATGATGGGCGGTGAGCTGATGCGCACGTGCAGTTCGCGGGGATTGGCTTCCCGGATCAGGTTGATGAGCAGACGGCTGGTGGTGCCGCGCACGATCGAGTCGTCGATGATCACCACCTTGCGTCCCTCGACCACGCCTTTCACCGTGTTGAATTTCATGCGCACCTTCACCTCGCGCTTCTCCTGTCCGGGCTGGATGAACGTGCGACCGATATAGTGATTGCGGATGAGTCCGATTTCCACCCTCGCCTCGATGCCCTGCTTGACCGCACCGCGCACGAATCCCACCGCGGCGGTATTCGAACTGTCGGGCACGGCCATGACGAACACCGGATCGTCTTCCGTGCCTTCGACCGGATGTTCTTCGGCAAGGACCTTCCCGAGCTTGCGCCGTACCTTGTCGACGTTTTCCTCGAAGACGCGGGAGTCGGGACGCGAGAAGTAGATGTACTCGAAAATGCAGTGATGATGCTGCTCGGGTTTGTTGTCGAGCCAGCGCTGCACGGGCTCACCGTTGGCTTCCATGCGGCTGTCGAAGAACAGCACTTCGCCCGGTTCGATGTCGCGCACATACTCGGCCTGCATGATATCCAGCGCGCAGGTTTCGGAGGCGACGATCCACGCATCGCCGCGGCGTCCGAGGCACAAGGGACGAATGCCGTGGGGATCGCGCGCCGCAATCAGCGTGTCGTCATGCATCATGACCAGCGAATAGGCGCCGCGCACGGTATTGAGGGCGTCCATGATGCGGTCTTCCGGCGTCTCGGCCTTGCTCCGTGCGGTGAGATGCAGGAACACCTCGGTGTCGGTGGACGTCTGGAAAATCGTGCCCGATTCCTGCAGCTTGCGGCGCAGCGAGCGCGTGTTGGTCAGGTTGCCGTTATGCGCGACGGCCAGTTGTCCATCACGATAGTTGACCATGAACGGCTGTATGTTCTCGAGGTTATCGGAGCCGGTGGTGGAATAGCGGTTGTGTCCGATCGCCACATCGCCGACCAGCAGGTCGTTGATGATGGCCGGATCCGAGAAGACCTCGGTCACGAGTCCGGGACCTTTGTATATCCTCAGCTTCGTGCCGCTTTCGTCGCCATTGCCACGGCGGCAGGAAACGATGCCCGAGGCCTCCTGTCCCCTGTGCTGCAGGGAATGGAGTCCGTAATACGTCAGCGTCGACGCATTGGGTGCGCCGTAGACGCCGATGACGCCGCAATTGGATTCCGGCTTGTCGATTTCTCTGTTCTGTGGGAGGCGGGAATTGATCGTGCAGTGCATATCAGGTGGTGATGTGGCCGGAACCGGAGCGAGCATTCGCGCCTCGCGGCGGAGCGGCCGTGTTCAGCAGTTTCCGTCGGCATCGCCGATACGGATGTGATTGGAAAAAATCCAGCCCTTGTCTTCCAGCCATGCTTCGACGCGCCAGGCGCCGGGCGCATGCACGGGCTGTACCATCTCCCGGGAGTCTTTTTCCCGCACCAGTTCGCCATTGCAGAACAGGCGCAGGCGTGCGCGATGGGGCGTTTCGACATGCAGGGCCAGTTTGCCCTCGCCGGGAAATTCAATTTCGTCGCCCTGCTGCCAGCTTTCCGTCGCCGTGGTGGCGAAGAAGGCGAAGCCGCGGGGATCGGCGTGATAGGAATTGGCCACGAAGCAGCGTCCCTTGCGCAGCGCCTCGTAAATCCGCCACTTGTCCTCTTCGAAATGCGCCGCATCACCTTTGCGCAGCGGCTCGTCGAGCAGCACGTGTGTGTGGACGGATTTGAACATGACTTTGTAGGGAAACACTTCGACGTCGAAAAAGCCCATGACGTCGGCCTTGTGGGCATGCGCATCCGTTCCCCCGATGCCGACCACGCGTCGCGAACGGCTGAGCGCATCCCAGCGCGCCAGCGTTTCGGGCGGCGGCGCGGTGATGGATCGCAGGGGATGGATAAAGCGCTGAAACTTGTTTTCCTCCGTGAGTCCCTCCATCCACTCACTCATGTGATTCCAGATCTCGATCCCCGTAAAGTCTTCGACGTCCCAGTCCGTCCAAGGATACGGCGGATGCTCGGGCATGCTGTTCCGCTTTTCGTCCGGATGCGCGATGAAGCCGATGCCGCCCTGTTCGTTGACGCGGCGCACGTACTCCTTCGCCCCGATGCGCACGCCCACCTCCTTGTCCAGCCCGAACGCCAGGTAGTGATTGCGGTCGTCGCGATCGTTGATCTCATAGCCGATGAGCAGCGCGACATTGTCGGTCCACCCCTCATGACCATCCTTTTTCGGACGCAGGGAGTTGTGGTCGCTGAGCATCAGGAAATCCAATCCCACCTCCGACGCCGCGCGCGCGATATCGGAGATTTCGCCCGTGCCGTCGGAATATTTGGAGTGGATATGAACTGCGCCGATGTACTCGTGCATGACCGGAATTGTCCCGTTGGATGCAAAAAGTAAAAGTACGATTGAGAGGCTGAAAATACAAGGCGGGAGCACATGCCCCGCATCCCGCTAAGCTGTTCTTTTTTGGTCAATTAGCTCCCCCTGCACCGCGATTTTCCCTCCACTCCCTTGATTTTCTCCGATCACTGCCCGTTATTGGATTTTAACACATGTTAAAATTTATTTTTAGGATATGTTAAAATGGCAACGCGCACCGCGGAACAGTATTTGAAGGTCATTTTGACGCATGAGGGACGTCCTTCCCCCACGCTCACGGATGTTGCACGCGTTCTGGAGGTTTCTCCGGCGTCTGTGACGGGAATGGTGAAGCGTCTGGCGGCGCAGGAACTGCTGCTGCACGTCTCCTATGGCGGGATTGAGCTGACGGCGAAGGGACGAGAGATTGCCGTGCGTCTTCTGCGCCGGCATCGCATCGCGGAGAGCTATCTCTTCACGGAGCTGGATTATCCCCTCTATCTCGTGCACGACGAAGCCGATGCGCTCGAGCATCATATGTCCGATTATCTCGAAGAGCGCATGTGCGGCAAGCTCGGTTCGCCG
Organism: bacterium; assembly: GCA_020444325.1. Lineage (NCBI taxonomy): Bacteria > bacterium. The sequence goes on along the minus strand of JAHLLD010000016.1, from coordinate 26,001 downwards.
CGTTTCGATCCTCATGGACACCCGATTCCGGATGCTGAGGGGGAAATGCCGGCGTTCGAAGGCACGCAGCTTTCGGAAGTGGAGGAAGGATATGAAGGACGCGTGGCGGTCGTGCCCGATCACGACACGCTTTTCCTTCGCCGGCTGGTGGATATCGGTTGCGTACCCGGCGCGCCCCTCACGCTGAAGATGAGGGATGAAGGAAGCGGCATCGCCACGATTCAACTCGGAGAACGGGAGGAGAGCCTGTCCATCGAACGCACGCAGGCCATTCAGCTCGTTCCATCCACCCCCCAGGCACAGTCCTGCTTCGAAGAGTTTCTTTCAGGAATACACTACAGGGTACAGTAGCATGCAGCAGCGACGCATCGCGCCATTCATCGTTTTCATCATCACGCTCATCCTCTCCTCCACCTCACTGCAAGCGCAGCAGCGCGAACCGCTGGTGACCGATCGTCCCGATCAGACCGAGAGCGCATCCATCGTTCCTGCCGGCTGGCTGCAGGTCGAAGCGGGCGTGACGTATGAGGAAGGCACATTGCGGTATCAGGGCAGGGACTATGCCAATACGTGGACCACACAGCTGCCCGGCTTCCTCCTCCGCTTCGGCATCAATGAGAATTTCGAGCTGCGTCTCGGCGGCGCTGTGACGAGGGATAAAGGGACCGTGTTTGATTTTCCGCAGGACAGGTCTCATGCGGAATGGCCGGATTATCTGTATGACACACTCGGCGTCGAGCCCTTTTCCCTGGGCATGAAAGCGGCATTGACCGAAGAAAACGGCATCATCCCGCAGTCCGCCGTGCTTGTGCATGTCGGACTCCCGGGAACGGGATCGGAGTACTTCGACATGGAATATCTTCTTCCGGAAATCCGTCTCGCTTTCGCGCATACGCTGTCAGACGTCTTCTCACTCGGCTACAACCTGGGCGTGGCGTGGGCTGCCGGACACGATTCACACATCGGGTATTATTCCCTCGCGCTCGGAGCAGGAATCACCGAATCACTCGGCGCCTACGCCGAAGTATACGGCGATCTGCCGGCGGACATGCCCGGACTGCATCGTGCGGATGCCGGCGTAACCTATCTGCTCACTCCCGACCTGCAGCTGGATCTTTCGGCGGGAATGGCGCTGAGCGAACCGGTGACGGACGTGCCGCATGCGCGTATGGCCAATTTCGCGGGCGTCGGCGTCTCGTGGCGCTTTCCGCTTGTCCCCTCCAAACCGTAACTTGCGCTGAACAATGCATCGTGTGGGAAACCACGCCACCGCGCATCACCAGACAGCACAGCAGACATGAAAGCAACCCTCGTTCTCATATCCCTTTTCCTTATTTCCACGCTGTCCTTGCAGGCACAGCAATGGTCCCCCGAGCGTCCCGGCCGAACGAATTCGCCGTACGTGCTGCCAGTGGGAGAAGTCTCCCTCGAAGCTGGCTTCCGTTACGAGCGGGCCGAATTCAAGCCGTACGATCCGGAATCATTCGTCAATCCCGGTACTATCTATTCGCATGACATCCTTGTGCTGCCCGTGGGCATGGCGCGGGTGGGACTCGGTCCGACCTTCGAGCTGCGTCTCTCATCCTCCTACCGGCGGTGGGACTGGGCCTACGACCCCAACTACTACGACGGCGATGAAGTCGCGGATCCCGTGCAGCGCGAGCTGGATGCGGGATTGCAGTACCTGACGGTAGGAATCAAAAGCGTGCTTTTCGAAGAGAAAGGATTGCTGCCCGCGGTGTCGCTGATCACGGCGCTGGGACTCCCGCACACCGGCAGCGGCGGCTTCCAGGTACTGTACCTGGCGCCCGATTTCTCGCTCGTCGCGAGTCACGCACTTTCATCGCGTGTGCGGCTGACATGCAATGCCGGCTCACGGTGGGACGGCTTCGTTGCCACCCCCATCGGCTACTACACCGCCCTCGTCTCCGTCCACTTCCTCGAGCGCTTCGACGGCTTCCTCGAATTCTACGGCGACCTCCCCGGCCACGCCCCTCCCCTCCACTACGTCAACGCCGGCCTCACCTGGAGTCCCGACGCCAACCTCGCAATCGACGCCGCCTTCGCCTACGGGCTGAACAGTCCGGGCGAAACCTCAACCACCCTCGACTTCTCCCAACTCATCGCCACCGACCTCGCCGTCGAACTCGGCGCCGCCTGGCGAATCGAGCTCTGGTAGCATACCGCAAACACCCCGGCCAGAGGGTTCCGACCGGGGTGATATCTGCATAGAGTTCGCCTATTTACAGGTAAATAGCAGCTCCCCAGCGCGCACTAATTCATCTGCTTGGCGCACTTGCATCACCTAACCAGCACCTTCCCGACCTCAATTCCGCCATTATGCAGAATCTGCATAATGTACACGCCTGAAGAAACGTTTGAGGCGTTCCAGGTAGTGGAGGTTGTGCCTGGTTGGATATTCTGAATGTGTACTACTCGTCCGAGCTGGTCCACGATGCGGAGTTGAGCAGGATGATTCATGGCATTGTTCCAGCTGAGGGAGATTGAACCGGAGGAAGGATTGGGATACGCTGTCAGGCTGCTGCTTTGCGGGTACGGTCGAGTTTGCTGAACTGACACAAGCTTTGGCGTTCCTCCATAGAGCCTAAAACCATTTTTCAGACTTACCTCGTTTTTTCTTGTTGGCCGCCCCAACAGTATCAAGTCATCATACCCATCTCCGTTTACATCCCCGGCCGGGTAGATTCTGCCTACATCGAGGAAGGCGTTATCACCATTGACGCCTACCGACCCAAACGGGATCCTCCCTATGTTGTCGCTTCTATTCGCATAAAAATAAAACGACGAGGCCTCTGGAAATATATCAGTTACCCAGGCGACCATCACATCTCTGGTTCCATCACCATTGAGATCGCCAACTGGATTCGCAGAACGAGCATAGTAAAGCACCTGTGGATCTGGATTCATTAATGAATCATCTGGAACAAAGGTATCCGGTATTTCTGCCCGACCGTGCCAATAGGGGACGTTCCCTTGTAAATAACCATCCTGATCCGTATCGAATATATCGTCATATCCATCATCATTGATATCGGCTATGCATAGCCCAGCATAGTCAAAATACCATCCCGTGTCAGCTCGTAACGTCGGACCATTTGGATTGAACTCAAGATTTTTATTTCCATATATCACGTCCCAGACCATGGGCTTTGTGCTGTCGTTAATAATCCAGAGTCCTTGGATCATTACGTCTGTACACTTATCACCATTTAAATCCCCTGTACGATATGTTGAAGTCAAATCGCTCCCTTCCTCCCCATGCGGAGGTGGGAGGTAAATGTCCGGTCTCGGACTAAACGGGTATGGACCTAAGAAAACTGAGTAGCGTTGGTCATGCGCTTCCACAGAAAATACCACCGCAAGCATATCTGATGCACCATCACCATTGACGTCTACCAGATCTATCCCCATGAACCTATTACCACCATCCCCAATTCCCAGAAAAATCAATTCACCATTGTCACCGTCGCCCTCCAACACCGAGTTGGGAGTGGAATTAAAGAATGGAGCCGTCCCCGTATTGATGTAAATGCGAATTCTGCCTGTATTATTCGGGTCTGGGTCATTCACTTGTCCGAGCCGTATCGACGTGACAAGATCAACCAACCCATCTCCGTTGACGTCACCAGCTCTCAGCCCTGCTGAACCTCCACGTACAAAGCATATCGGTTCATCAGGTATTGGGTCGCCGCCGAGGTAGACGAAGGTCGTATCCATGTACGAGCTTATGGCGTAATCGTCATACCCGTCATTGTTCAGATCACCGAGTTCCACTGAACTCCAGCCAAGGGCCGGGTGGTTTGTACCCCGAATTCGTGCGATTTCTTTTATTTCGTTGGTCGATATTTCGTTCAGGGCTCTGTTCTTTGCGATTTCCCCTGGCTGCCCGAGCACATCAACCGGTCCCCACATGCAGAAAACAAGTGTCCAGATCAGGATAGCATTTGAGTTCATTGTTCTTTACCGTTGCGATAGATGAAACACAAAACCTGTTCAGGCCGGTGGGAGAGATATCTACATCGGCCTTTCCTTACCTCTATATACCTCTCGAATGCCCATGGTGGACAAAAAAAGGTGAAATAAATCTGAAAATGCAAGCCAGATGCCGTTAACACCCTGGTAGAGAAGGTTTTACCGAGATTGAAGCGGGTCCAATTTCGCCACCTCACCAGCACCATCCCCACCTCGATGCCACCATTATGCAGAATCTGCATAAAACTGTCTCAGGGAGTACCATTTTGGCCGATTCAACGTGTGGACGATGTACCCTGCCGGACCGCCTGACAGGAGTGCCCGGCACATCCTGGGTTCTCCGCACTGCATCCAAACGCCACTGGGTTGAAGGTTTCGACTGGAAACACAAGCAAACACCCCGGCCAGAGGGTTCCGACCGGGGTGCTTCTTTCGAGAGAGTGAAATTTTGATGGGGATCAGAGCTGGGCGTTTACCCAGTCCCAGTTGACGACATCCCAGAAGCCTTCGACGAATTTCGGGCGGGCGTTGCGGTAGTCGATGTAGTAGGCGTGCTCCCAGACGTCGATGGTGAGCAGCGCGCGCTTGTTGTGATGCATGGGGGTGTCGGCGTTGGACAGCGGGAGCAGTTCGAGCTTGTTCTCGGCGTTCATCGCCAGCCAGCCCCAGCCGCTGCCGAAGAGTCCGGTGGCCGCGTTGGTGAACTGCTCCTTGAAGGCGTCGAAGCCGCCGAAGTCGCGGGTGATCAGCTCGGCGATCTGGCCGGTGGGGGCGCCGCCGCCTGATGGACTCATGCAGTTCCAGAAGAAGGTGTGATTCCAGATCTGGGCGCTGTTGTTGAACAGGCCGGTGTTGCCTTCGGCCGCGGATTTGACGATGACGTCGTCGAGCGCCATGTCGTCGTACGGCGTGTCCTTGATCATTCCGTTGGCTTTGTTGACGTAGGCGGCGTGATGCTTGCCGTGATGGTAGTCAAAGGTCTCTTCCGTCAGAAACGGCTTCAGCGCGTCCTTCGCAAAGGGCAGATCGGGCAGTTCAAATGCCATGGTTTTCTCCTCTGAGTTGGGAAATCAGTGATCTGTATGAGAAAAAAGATGAACGCGACATGAGAAGGTAACATAGCAATTTCGCCCCCAATGCAAAACAGTCCCGCCGAAACGGGACTGCTCAGTAGTGCCACACGAGTGGGCATTGACCTGGTATGATTCCATTTTTCGATTTTTCGATCTTTCCATGGTCAGAATGAACGCAGAGCGTTCGGAAGCGACGTCCCCACGCGGAGCGTGGGGACGATGAGCACAGAGAAATCAGTTCTTTATCTCCACGCCGCCCATGATGGATTGTCCGCGGATGATGAGGCGTTTGTTGGAGGTGGCGCTGCCGCGGGCTTTGTTTTCGTAGCCGCCGAGGAAGGCCGAGCCTTCGAGGGCGACATTCCATTGCTCAGGGACGCGGAGTTCCACGCCGCCCATGAGTGTGAAGATGTCGAGTACGGCGATTTCGCCTTCGGGCATGTCGGCGTCACGGAGGTCGACTTCATGTCCGCCCATGATGGCACTGAGATTGCCGCCCCTGAAATGCTGTGACGTGCTGCGCTGCTCGAGTCCGCCGAGTATGGCAGTGCCGGAAATGAGATCGTCAGCTTCTTCGGTGATATGTTCGGTCGAGCCCTGCGTGCGCCAGATCAGCGCACCGCCGATGGCGATCAGCAGCAGTGGCCAGAACGACCAGATGCGCGTGTCGATGATGTCCAGCCGGTTCAGGAGCAGGATGACGCCCACGACGGCCACAAAAGCGCCGAAGATGCGTCCGCTGCCCGGACCGGGTTCCACCAGGCGAACGCCGCCGAAAATAATGAGAAGAACGGGCCAGAATCTGAGAACTCCCCGGGCGTCGATGATGTCGAAATTGCCGAGGGTAAGGACGACGCCGAGCATGAGCACGACGACGCCAATGACAGTACGGGATGTAAGGGAAAAGGATTTTGAACTCACGATCGAAAACCAGTGCTGTTGCGAATGATTTCCAAGTCATACGAAGCAGTCCCGCCGTTGTTGCGGGACTGCCTCATAATCGACAAATCAGTTGCTGGTCTGCTGGAACAGGTGCACGTCGCGCTGAGGGAACGGGATGGATATGCCTTCCTCGTCCAGTCGCAGCTTCATGCGCTCGGTGATATCGAAATACACAGCCCAGTAATCGGCGGTTTTCACCCAGGGACGCACGGCGAAGTTGACGCTGCTGTCGGCCAACTCGAGCACGGCGATCGTGGGAGCGGGATCCTTGAGCACACGTTCGTCGCTGTTGACGACTTCCGTCATCACCTGCTTGGCTTTCTTGATGTCATCGTCATAGCCGATGCCGAACACGAAATCGATGCGGCGCGTCTCCTCGACGGAGTAGTTCGTGATGGCGCCGCCCGTGATCTGCGCGTTCGGAATGACGACGCGCTTTTTGTCCGGTGTCAGCAGTGTTGTGGTGATGACGGACACTTCCTGCACGCTGCCGCTCACGCCGCCGGCTTCCACAAAATCACCGGCTTTGAAGGGACGCAGTACGATGAGCATCACACCTGATGCGAAGTTCGAGAGCGATCCTTGCAGGGCGAGTCCCACCGCGAGACCGGCCGCACCGACAATAGCAACGAGGGACGTGGTTTCCACACCGAGCTGTCCGAGTGCAGCGATGAACACCACAGCCATGAGCAGAGCCGTGATGATGCTGACGGCGAATTTGTTCAGCGTCTCGTCCACTCCCTTGCGTTGCATCAGTTTGCTGACGAGGCCGCCCAGCATTTTGACAACAATGCGTCCGAGTATGACGATGACAATGGCAATGACAATGTCGACCGCGTAAAGCTGCACAGCCTGCTCGAGATAGTTCCAGATGTCCTGCATAATATCCTGTCCTGTTGTTGAAAAAGTGTTTTCGTGTGTCGAATTCAATATTCCGGGATCACTGGGGCGTAAGGTCCCCGCTGTTGTATCCCATCTCCTCATCGGCCACGTTCACTGAGTAATCGACCCAGATGCGTGATGGATAATGCTGCAGTGAATCGTATTCCAGATCGAATTGCGCCACATCGTTTGGATCGATGTCCTGCGCAAAATCGAAGAGCTGGTCTACGGTCTTGTACCACTGCAATTCTTCCCGCGTCAGCATGGTGCTGTCTTCAAGCAGCATGCCGGAGACAAGCGTGTCGGCACGGACGACAAGGCGTACGGGCGCTCCGCCGTGGAAGCAGAAACAGAGGCGCGATTGCGTGATTTCGTAGTCGTGGATGTTCAGGTTTTCCCAGGCGGTACGCTGCTGCGTCAACTCGGTCCAATCGCGCGGGGTGACGGACGTGTCGTCGTCACAGGCGGTAAACAGCAGGACAATACAACAAATGGCGAGCAGTTTCATGAAAACTCCTTGCTTGAAGGTGAATACATCCGCGTCGCATGTGTCTCGTATGCGTCACATTGTACGGTCGCAGTCGTCAGTATGTTATAGCTGTCGTCAGATTTTTCTGCGCAGTCCGGCAAAGCCCCGCGCGGGAGCACTGCCCGCAACATAATTGGCCCTAAAGGTGCGCATGGCTGCGGGATCGCCGATGACGGTGATGCGGTCGCCCACTTCAAGCACTGTTCCGCCGCGTGGGACGATGACTTCATCGCCTCGATGCAGCCAGGTCACCAGGCAGCCGTCGGGAAGCTGCAGTTCACGCAGCGAGCGTCCGACCATCGGTGCGGTTTCCCCGGCATCGCGAATCGTCAGCAGCAGCGAGCGTTCGTCATGCAGAAGGGCTTCCTTCAGTTCTTCGGTTGAGGCAGCACTTTCCCATGAATTCATGAAATTCTCATCGTCAACGCGTCCGGCAATCTGTGCCAGGATACGGAGATGCTGACCGGGATTCCGTTCGGGACTGACGAGGAAAAATGTCGCTGCGACGTCTTCCTCCTCGTCTTTGCCCGTCAGGGGATTGTTGAAACAGATGTGAATGCCTTCCCGCGCGCGGACGAGTATCATCTCTGCTTCCTCGAGTCCGTCGACCCGCAGATGGGGCAGGGCCACACCATGGGTAACAGGCGTTGCCCCGATGCGCGTTCCCTCCATAAAGAGTTGACGGATTTCATCCGCTGTATGCGGCACGATGCGCGAGAGCCAGCCCGACACCTGGTCGACTACACTCTCAAACGTCACCTGCTGCTTGAGATCGATGACCATGCTGCGTGCGACGATCTGATCGAAGGGATCCTCATCCCTCAAGCCCTTTTCCTTCATGATACCGCGCAGTTCCTGATCGAGTCCGTCATACCGCGACCGTCCCAGGCGCTCAAACACATGGTAAATCGCTCCGGTGCGTCCGATGCGTCCCTTCGCATACCAGGAATACCAGGCCACCCCGACAACCACGAGTCCGACCGTAAACACAATGCTCATGAATCCCATATTCGCGATCAGCACCATCGGTGCCAGCAGTCCCAGGATCTGCATCCATGGATACAGCGGCGAACGGTAGCCGGGATCATAACTGTCGATGCGGCTTTCCCGCATGACGATCACCGCCAGGTTCACCAGGGCGAACATCAGCAGCTGGAAGGCGCTTGCAAGCTTGGCGATGCCCGCTGCGTCGAGAAATACAAGGATGATCACGACCACCGCGAGGGTGACAAGGATGGAAATGACCGGTGTGCCCTTGCGGCTGAGACGATAGAAGATGCGCGGCATGAGATGGTCACGCGCCATGGCGAGCGGATAGCGTGATGCGCTCATCATCCCGGCATTGGAGACGGAGATGAAGGCGGCGAGGGCGGCGAGACTGAGTAGGACGACACCCGGACGACCCAGGAACTGCTCCGCTGCCGTGGCGACAGGAGTCAGATCTCCGGCGAGCTTCTCCATCGGCAGCACGCCGACCATGATGATGGTCCCGAGCGCGTATATCACCAGGGCGCTGCCGAGCGCGAGGAACACGCCGAGCGGAAGATTGCGCTCCGGGTTCTGCACCTCCTCGGAGAGACTGGCCACCTTGGTGACGCCGACGTAGCTGATATACACGAGTCCGGAAGTCGACAGAAGGGCGGCGCTGCCGGCATCGAAAAAGCCCTCGAAACGCACCGCCTGCAGATGCACACTCCCGTCCCCGATAAACACGGCCAGCATGCCCAGCAGAAAAATCACGAGAAACACCTGGAAACGCCCGCTCTTCCCTGCCCCGTAAATATTGAGGATTGCCAGTGCGATGGCCACCGCCACTCCGAAAACCGTCATCGGGAGGTCACTGTAAAAGAGTCCGATATACGCCCCCATGCCCACCAGTGCAAAGGCGACTTTCAGCACCAGCGCCAGCCAGGTTCCGAGTCCCCCGATCATCCCGGTCACGGGACCCAGTGTGCGATCGAGAAAATAATACACTCCCCCGGCGCGCGGCATGGCCGTGCCGAGTTCTACAATGCTGAACATGGCGGGGATCAGCGGGATGGCGGCGATCAGGTAGGCGAGAATCATGGCAGGCCCCGCCTGCGCTGCCGCAATGCCGGGAAGCAGGAAAAAGCCCGCGCTCAGCGTCGTGCCCGTCGCAATTGCGTATACGTCGAGAAGCTTGAGCTCCTTGTTCAGGCGGCGCTGTTTTTTGACTTCTATCACCAGTGTCTCCCGGTCGTGCTCGGATCGGTCCGTCTCGCTGCGACATAGCGCAGCGGTTATGCGCAAGTACATCAATACTTTGCCGCATAATTGGTAAATGAGGCTTAAAAAGCAACTTGTGTGTGTGTGTGGAACGCTTATCCGGGTGTGCGAAATGCATATCCGGGTGTGCGCAGTGGTTATCCGGGGGTGCGTCCGTCTCCCAGGCAGGTCCCCACACCCCGGGCACTCAATATCCACGGGTGATCGAGGGGAACGGATTTGCGTTTGCCGACAACATCTTCGAGAGGAACGGCGACGACACCTTCTCCCTGCGAGGCGACCATGATGCCGTATTTCCCTTCATGAATGAAATTCGCACAGGCGGTACCGAGCCGGGTGGCGAGCAGGCGGTCGTAGGCCGTGGGGGCCCCACCACGCTGGAGGTGGCCGAGAATGGTGACGCGCGATTCGAGTCCGGTACGCTTCTCCAGCTCACGCGCGAGCTGCATGGTATCGCCGCTTTCGCCTTCTTCGGTGCCTGTGGGACGCGCACCTTCGGCCACAACGACAATACTGAAGTTCTTTCCTCCCCTGCTCCGCCTTTGAATACTGGCTTCGACGGTGTCGAGATCGTAGGGGATTTCCGGGATGAGGATGACATCTGCTCCGCCGGCTACACCCGAGCCGAGCGCCAGCCAGCCCGTATTGTGTCCCATCACTTCGAGCACGATGATGCGGTGATGACTGTGCGCCGTGCTGTGCAGGCGGTCAATGGCCTCGGTCGCGATCGAAAGTGCCGTATCGAAACCGAAGGTGATGTCCGTCCCTGCAATATCATTGTCGATGGTTTTCGGCAGCGTGACGATATTGAGTCCCTTCTGCGCCAGCTTCCAGGCATTCTTGTGCGTGCCGCCGCCGCCCATGCATACGAGCACATCGAGATGATGCTTGTGATAGTTCTCGACGATCACATCCCGCATGTCGAGCGTCTTGCCGCCCACGGGCATACGATGCGGCTTTTCCCTGCTGGTACCCAGAATGGTACCTCCCAGCGTAAGAATCCCCGACAGATTGTTCTTGTCGAGACGAATAATGCGGTTCTCCACGAGTCCGCGAAACCCGTCGCGGAAACCGACGAGATTCATCTGGTAGGAACCGGCCAGGGCTTTGCCCAGCGCGCGAAGAGCGGCGTTGAGTCCGGGACTGTCGCCGCCCGCTGTCAGTACACCAACGGATTTAGTCATGTATATGCTGCCGTGCCTTTCGGAATTATGCAGGTTGCGGATATGGCCTCGCGCCATCTCGCATCACAACCATGAATCAATATATAATGTGAATCCCCCCGGGGCAAAGGTCATCAGCCCCGGGGCAAAGGTTAACTGCCCTGGGGCAGTGCACAGCAAACAGAAACACTTGAGCTGTTTTTTTAACTTGACAATATAGATACAGAAAAGTAATTTGCGAATGAGATTGGTCCAGTGCCTCTGAGTAGGCTCGATAGGGTTCGCCCCGCTGGACATCATTTCAGGGCTCGCTGCTATTAGATAGCATGCGAGCCCTTTTCTTTTTGGTCAAGCCAGGAATTGGTCCGGCATTTCCGTACGGAAGTTAGACAACTACCACAATAGGATGTCAGCTCCGGTGGGTGTCAAGGAGGATGCGGTTGCGGGGATTGCGGGTTTCGCCGACGCTGCTGATGGTGATGGCGGGAGCGCCTTTGACGGGACAGGCGTAGGTGCAGGCGCCGCAGCCGACGCAGAGCGCGGGATCGACATGCGGCTGCTTCAGGTAGAGATACTCGCCTTCGCGGTTCTGTACTTCGCGCTCTTCGAAGTAAATGGCTTTGGGGGTGGTGGGACACCATTCCTCACACACGATGCATTCTTTCGCCATGGCGTAGGGCAGGCAGCGGCCCGTGTCGTAGAATGCCGTGCCGATGCGCAGCGGAGGATTCTCCGTCTCCTCTTTCCCCGCTTCGGGCACCCAGGCTTTCTCGGTTTCAGTGAGTTCGTCAATGGCGCCGGTGGGACAAACCTGCGAACACAGCACGCAGGTGGGCTCGCAGTAACCGATGCGCGGCATGAGCATCGGCGACCATATTCCCTCCGCACCGGCCTGCATGAAGGTCGGATGCAGCGCGTTGTTGGGACAGACGTTCATGCACTCCCCGCAGCGGATGCAGCGCGAAAGGAATTCCTTCTCCGGAAGTGAACCCGGGGGACGCACGAGCGTGGGGTCAGGGATGCCGTCGGGCTGCGTGGCTGCGCGAAGGACGGGAATGCTCAGGAGTCCGGCACCCGCCGAAGCAAGCACGGTCCGACGCTTGATGCTCACCGCCTGCGTGCTTTCCTCACGTGAAGGATAGAAGCGGAAATCAATACCGGATTCGGGACAGCTGGCGACGCAGTTCATGCACAGATGGCATTCGGTCTGATGCCATGTCTCCCCCGGCTCGGGATTGTCGCCACCCTGGCAGTTGAGTCCGCATTTCCCACAGTCCGTACACAGCGATGCGTGTTTTTCCAGTCCGAGAATCGAGGTTTTGGACATGAGGCCCAGCAATGCGCCGAGGGGACAGAGTCCCCTGCACCAGAAGCGCGTAATGAAACGGTTTGCAAGCAGGATGCCGGCAAACAGCAACAGTATCAGGAAAGTCTGATCGAACACGACGACGTTCGATCGGATCAACAGCAGGTGCGAGAGCCAGGCGAGTGGAGTGAGAAGGAAATCGGCAGGACCGCTGCTCTGCACGCTCCATGCATAGATGTCATGCGTCAGCACATTCCAGCCGGGAAGGATGATCAGCGCCATCGATCGTGTCAGCAGCGCAATGGGATCGAGCAATCCGATCTGCGCCGAGCCGTACAGCGCCGCCGCCAGCATGAAGGCGAGAATGCCATATTTGATGTTCTGATACGGTTTCCAGCGATTGCGCTCCAGTCGCCTTTTCCCCTTCATGACCCCGGATCGCACATACGCGATCATGTGATTAATCGTGCCCATCGGACACACCCAGCCGCAGAAAAAGCGTCCCACGAACAGCGTACCGACAATGACGATCAGCGCGAGAAAGAGGTTGCGATACAGCGTATGCGTACTGATCACCGTGGTGATGGCCACGAGCGGATCAAGTTCGAGGAAAAGATCGACGGGTGCCGAGATTTCCGGAAGGGCATCCGGCGAGTCGAGCGCGCCGATATTGGTCTGCAGCAGCAGAAAAAGAAACAGAAGCAGGAAGAACGCCTGTGAAATGCGGCGAAGCCAGCGGAGTCGCTGATAGGTGCGGAAACGTGTGTTGGGTGTCTTCATGCCCGCGGATCAGATCGTGATGTCGTCGAATGGCAAACTGCGCCAGTCCGCACTGCCGAGTCCCTCTTTCGCCGCCAGCGCTATCCACGGCATGTCCTCAGGCGCAAGATCGAAAAACAGCTCGCCGCCGCAGGAATCGAGCGCCACCTGATCATTGGAAATGACCAGCATGCCACGTTCTTCGACATCGGCGAGACTGCCGCCCTGGGGTCCGTTACGGAGAAGGACGCGTGTGGCGTCGAGCAAGGTGAGTGTGGGACGCAGGAAGGCGCCCAGGTCGCAGAGGCTCTGATGGATTTCCTGGTGGAGGCGACTGCGATTGCCGCCGAGTATGCCGTAGAGATTTTTCATGCCCAGGGTGGCACGTGTCAGACTGTGATGCTTGGCGATGGGCAGATTGATGAAGCGGTCGGCTTCGAGATAAATGTCGTATACCTCCTGCTTTCCCAGCATTCCTCCACCGAGATTCACTTCCCGGAAATGCGCATCCTGCGGAAGCTGCACTTCCGCCCCGGCCTCCCGCGCCGCGGCGGCAATGCCGCTGCGATTGAAACAGCGCGTGGCATCGTTGCAGGTGACATCCGTCACTACTACACGAGCGGCCCCGGCATCATAACACTGCTTGACGACCTCACCGACGACAGCGGGATTCGTGTTGGCGGCCTGCTCGGGTTTGCGATCCCAGCCGATGTTGGGTTTGACCACGACGACTTCACCCGGCTGTATGTGGGCGGACATCCCTCCCATCGCCGCAAGCGCCGCTGCAGTCATGCGCGCGGGATCCTTCGACTGTTCCGATCCGCGCACGATGGCCAGTCTGGCGTCTTTTCCTTTTGCCCGAAGGTCACGCCGCTGCACTTCACTGCCTTCCTGCCGGAAGGGATGGCGTACGGGTTCATGGAGGAGAAACGCTCCACCTGATGCGAATACGGCGAGTCCAGCAGCTTTGCCGGTGCGTTCCAGGAATTCCCTGCGATTAAGTGGTCGGTCTTTCATACGGCCTCCTTTATAGGACCATAAGCCAGGAATTTCTTTTTTTCAAGCAAACATCCATTGCAGACACTGTCAGTGCAGTGCTCTCTTCATTCCTCACCAGGGAGTCAGGATGTGTACTGGGTAATCACTTCCCGCAGTTGTTTCATGCGAAACGGCTTGGGTAGATAGTCGGTACAGCCTGCTTCGAGGCTGCGTCGGCGATCGTCTGCGAATGCGTGTGCGGTGACGGCGATGATGGGGAGCGCGGAATAGGCCGGATTCTGACGGATGCGTCGCGTGAGCTGTAGTCCATCTTCATCACCGCGCAACGAAATATCCATGAGGATAATATCAATATCCTCACTTTCAAGAACGGACCATGCAGCCATGGCGTCGTCAGCGAAGGAGAGCATGTACAGAGGTTTGAGGATGAGCTGCAGGAATTTCTGCGTCTCCATGTCGTCTTCCACGACGAGCACATGCACCTTGCCTTCCCTGGCAGGTTCGGGGTCGATGATGGGTATCGGTGCGGATTCCCTCTCCTCCTCGGATACCACAGGCAGATGCACCGTGAAAGTCGTACCGAGTCCCTTGCGGCTCTTGACCAGGATGCTGCCGTCGTTCACGTCGACATAGCGTTTGGTCAATGTCAGTCCGAGTCCGAGTCCATCATACGCCCGCGTATACCCGCCTTCCTCCTGCGAGAAACTCTGGTACAGGCGCTGGATGTATTCTTCCGACATCCCGATGCCGCTGTCTTCGATAATGACCGACAATGCGCTGTGCCGGCATTCGAGGCTGATGCGAATCGTGCCTTCGTCGGTGAATTTGACGGCATTGTCGAGCAGGTTGCGCAGCGCCTGCGCGATGGAGTAGCGATCGACATGCACGGTCACATCCGCGCAGGATGGGATCAGATCCACCTTCAGTCCTTTATCCTCGGCGAGGGGACGAACTTCCTCAACAAGCTCCATGATCATGTCGAGAACCGAACATGCCTCCCTGCTGACCGCGTAGGTGCCCGATTCGAGAATGGAAAGGTTGAGAATCTGATCAACGGTACGCAGCAGACGCCGCACCGCGAGGTCGACCTTGTTGAAGTGGTCGATTTCATCGGCGCTCAGGCGGTCGCGCAGATCGCCTTTCAGAATGCCGAAATATCCCATGATCACGTTGAGCGGTGTGCGGATTTCATGCGAGATGCTGGTAAGGAAGGCGTGCTTCATGCCATCAGCCATCTCGGCCATTTCCTTGGCCTCAATCAAATCGCGTTCTATACGTTTCCAGTTCGTCACATCAAGCATGAAGCCGATTCCATACCGCGCCTTGCTTCCTGACCATGTCAGCGGTGCAGTGCGCATGGAAATGTCGATGAGCACCTGGCTTGTCGTCGTTGTGTATTCCCCTTCGTATGCACCGAGTTCGCCCTCGATGGCATTGCGCAGCGCGGGAACGATGCGATCGTCATTCAGCTCCGTCATCTGAAAACCTTCGAGGCGTTCACGTGTCGAGCCGACGATATCGACAAAGGCCTGATTGACCTGGATGAGCTGCAGACTATTGTCGTAGAGAAAGACACCGACCGGAAGACGCTCGAAGAGCATACGGTATTTTTCCTCGGACTGCGCCAGCTCCTTGTTGAGCGTCTGCAGCCGGGCGTTCATGTCACGTATTTCCTTGCTCTTCGCCTCCATTTCCCTGCTGCCCTGTGCTTTGACGCGACTCAGGTACAGGGCGATTCCGGCAAGGATGAGTAAAAGAACCGCAACGACAAGAAGGAACAGCAGGAGATCCTGCTCGCGCGATTCCTCGAAATCCCTGAACTCCATACCGCTGCGTTCTTTGCGATACAGATTTTCCGCTTCGACCAGACGTTCACGATCGAGCAGCGAAAACATTGAATCGCGAATGGCAACCGAGCGGCGCAGCAGCCGGAATGCCGCGTCATCAT
This sequence comes from bacterium, assembly GCA_020444325.1. Taxonomy (NCBI): domain Bacteria; species bacterium. The sequence goes on along the minus strand of JAHLLD010000016.1, from coordinate 10,160 downwards.
TGCCCGAAAGTTTCTCGACCTGCGAAGCTTCGTCGAGCGCTTCGGCCAGCACACTTCCGACTGCGCCGGCATCCGCCAGCTTCACAGCTGAAGCCAGGGCTTCACGGGCTCGTTTCAGATCACCGATCATGCGGTAGCCGCGTCCGAGATGCGTTTTGATCTCCGCGGCGAGATTGCTGCTGCCGACAGCTTCCGCAATGGACAGTGCCTGGTTGTAGGAATCGAGAGCCTCACGGATATCACCCATGCGCAGGTACACATCGCCGAGACGACTGAAGTTTTCCGCTACCGGAGCACTGTGGAGTCCGATGGATTTCAGTTCCGCGAGTGCGCGGGTGTAGCTGATACGGGCGGAATCCATATCTCCGGACTGCATATACAGACGGCCGAGACTGCTGTATGACTGTGCGATCCCGCGCTTGTTGTCCTGTTCCAGCCGCAGGCGGAGGGAGCGGTCGATGTTCTGACGCGCCTCCTGCAGCTGTCCGAGGGCAAACAGCGTTTCCGCGAGGTCGTGCATGGTCTGCGCCCGGCCGAGATCGTTCCCGAGCGAATCGAACACCGAGAGCGCCTTGAGATGCAGGGTGAGTGACTGATCATATCGTCCCATACTGCGATAGACGCTGCCGAGTCCGTTCAGCAGCCGCCCCCTTGCCTGCGCGTCATGGAGACGAAGTGAGAGTCCTTCAGCCATCTCAAATGCTGAAAGCGCGATCACATTCTCACCTGCATGTTCCAACGCATGTGCACGCAGTTCCGCGGCTTCGAGACGCTGCTCGTCCCTGCTGGCAATGGCCGAGGCCCGCTGGGCAATGGCGGCGGACTTGACAGGATCGGTGTCGAGAAACGTTCTCGCGCTGTCGATACGCAGATAGAACAGCGACACCTCTTCCTGTCCGTACAGCGAACGGCAGGAGGGTCCTACAAGCAGGAGCAGGAGAGTAAGTATGGAGTATATATTCTTCACGAATGGATGTGCTCTCGTCGTAACGGAAATATCAGCATGTTTGCCGTCCTCTGCAAGTCGGCAATGGGATTTCTCACGACGGCAGACCACTGCACGTCTGCATTTCATTCGGGAGAAAAATCGCTGTACTTTTCTTCCTGCCGGCGGCGATTGTTTCCGTGTTGATCCTGCCGCTGCGCGGCACCTCCATATCCATTATTTACAGCATGTAGAGCACATGGTCGACAGTATTCCCGTCAAGAGTCTTCCCCGAGATACCGGATGGATTGAAGTCATCTGCGGCAGCATGTTCAGCGGTAAAACCGAGGAACTGATCCGCCGCCTGCGCCGCGCGCAGATCGCGCGTCAGCGCGTAGCGATATACAAACCGGAAATTGACAACCGCTACGCCGAAGACCGCATCGTGTCGCATAGCGGTGTGTCCCTTGCATCCATTCAGGTCAGCTGCGCTGCCGACATTCTCGAAAACATCGGTGATGTGGATGTCGTGGGCATCGATGAAGTACAGTTTTTCGATCTTGACCTGGTCGATGTCTGCGAGAAACTGGCAAATGACGGACACCGGGTGATTGTGGCGGGACTCGATCAGGATTACCTCGGGAAACCGTTCGAACCCATGCCGCAGCTGCTGGCCGTGGCGGAATACATCACGAAAACCCTGGCTATCTGCATGGTCTGCGGAAATCCCGCGAACAGGACGCAGCGCGTGACACGTAATGACGCCCGTGTGCTCGTCGGCGCGGCCGATTCCTACGAAGCCCGCTGCCGCAACTGCTTTACGACCAATCTCGAGGAGGTCACGAAAGCCGGATGATCGAAAGTATCGGTCGTGGACTCCTGGGCATGCTGCTCATTCTCGGTATCGCCCTGCTCTTTTCCCGCAGCCGTCGCAGCGTGCGGTGGCCGCTGGTGGTCAAGGGACTCTCGGTGCAGCTGTTTTTCGGCATCCTCGTGCTCAAGGGTACAGCTCTCGCAGCCCTGTGGTCGCCACTGGGCTGGCCCCGCGTCGCATTCGATTTTCTCAGCCGTGGCTTCGTCAAGGTGCTGCAATTCACCACCGACGGTGCCATGTTCATCTTCGGCGACCTCGCAATCAGTCCCGGCCAGCCCGCCTCCCTCGGTTTCTTCTTCGCCTTCCAGGTACTCCCCACCATCATCTTCTTCGCCTCCCTGATGTCCGTCATGTACTACCTCGGCATCATGCAAAAAATCGTGCAGGGCATGGCCTGGATCATGGTCAAGCTGCTCGGTACCAGCGGCGCGGAAACGCTGTCGAACACCGCCAACATTTTTGTGGGACAGACGGAAGCACCGCTGATGATTCGTCCTTTCCTGAAGGACCTCACTGAATCGGAACTGCTGACGGTGATGGTGGGTGGACTCGCAACCATTGCAGGGGGCGTGATGGCGGCATACGTGCAGATGCTCGGATTCTCATACGCCGAACTGCATGGCATCGCGGTGCATGAGGCGCAGGTGCGTTTCGCGGGACAACTGCTGGGCGCAAGTATCATGGCCGCTCCGGCAGGCATGGTGATCAGCAAAATCCTCATCCCGGAAACCGGGAAGCCGGTGACGCTCGGACGCGTGCATATTCCCCACGAAAAAAACGCAGCGAACGTCATCGATGCCGCCGCCAGCGGGGCGTCGGATGGACTCAAGCTTGCACTCAACATCGCGGCGATGCTGCTGGCCTTCATCGCCCTGATCGCAATGGCCAATTATCTGCTCGGACTTGCAGGACGCATCGGCGATCTCAACACCACACTCGTCGCGACCTTCGGCAAACCACTCAGTCTCGAACTGCTGTTCGGCCTGGTCATGCAATTCCTTGCGTACGGAATCGGCATTCCCTGGGCGGAAGCCTTCCAGGTGGGAAGCCTCATGGGCAGCAAACTCGTGCTCAACGAATTCGTGGCATATCTCGAAATGTCTGAAATGCTGAAGGCAGGAAGCCTGTTCTCGGACAAGGCCATCACCATGTCGGCCTTTGCCCTCTGCGGCTTCGCGAATTTTTCTTCGATTGCGATACTCATGGGGGGACTCGGTCCCCTCGCCCCCGAACGTCGTCCCGACATCAGTCGTCTCGGACTGCGCGCCCTGCTGGGCGGCACCCTGGCGACGATGATGACAGCCACCATCGCTGGAATACTGACAGGATTCTGATGCAGCAACGACCGCATATCGGCGACGCCCTGCCCGGAACATTGCAGCAGGCGCTCAGTGAGTTTCTCGATGGGAGCATCGACGGCGCCGTCGTGCTGGGGTCGGGACTCGGCGGCTTCAGCCAGCATCTCCCCTGTCTGCGCAGCATCCCGACCACGGATCTGCCCTCCTACCCGCGTTCAACAGTTGAGGGACATGCGGGGGAACTGCAACTCTGCGAACTCGGCGAGCAGCGTCTGCTCCTGTTTCGCGGACGACTGCACGGGTATGAGGGACGCGGTCCGGAAGAAGCCGTGCTTCCCGCACGCATCGCCTCGCATTTCGGGGCCTCGAAACTGCTGGTCACCAATGCCGCCGGGGGCCTGCATCCGACATTTCGTGCCGGGGATTTCATGCTCATCACCGACCTGCTGTCCCTTCCCGTGACGCAGCATATGGGACTCGAACTCGAGCGCTATCTCGCCAGCCCGCTTTCACCAGGCCATGAGATATTTTCTCCCGCACTGCTCGGTGCCGCACGCCGCGCTTCGGCAGCAACAGGCATCGAACTCCGTGAAGGCACGTACGGATTCTGTTCGGGTCCCACCTACGAAACCCGCTCCGAAATCGGTTTCTTCCGCATGGCCGGAGCCGACGCCGTCGGCATGTCCACCCTTCCCGAAATCCTTGCCGCGCGCGCACTCGGACTCGACGTACTCGCGCTCTCCTGCATTACCAACAAGGCGAGCACGATGCCTCAGCATGTCTCCCATGCTGAGGTTACCGAGGTGGCCGATCGCGTCGCCGACAGCTTTTCGCGACTGCTGCACAGCATGCTTGAACGGTGGTGACCGATGCGCCACGCCTTCTTCTTTCTCGTTCTCATCGCCTTTTCCCTCCAATCAGTTGAGGCGCAGGACAGCACAAGCATTGACCTGCGCGGACTCGCGGCATTCCGCGTCGGTGACGATGATGTGTGGCGTTCGAAATACATCGATGAACAGGAAGACTGGAACTTCATTCCCGTCCCTGGTGCCTGGGAGCAGCATGGTTTTCCCCTCGTCGACGGATTTGCCTGGTACCGCGTGCGTTTCCGCATCCCCGACTCGATGCGCGATGACAGCCTGCTGCTCGTGATGAGCGGCGTCGATGATGCCGACGAGACCTTTCTCAACGGCGTCCTCGTCGGCAAAACAGGTTCCTTCCCTCCGGATGCGCGTTCCGAACTGCGATCGCTGCGTGTGTATCCCCTGCCGCGTTTCATTCGTGAGGAATTCAATCTCCTCGCCGTCCGTGTCTACGACCGCGGCGATCGTGGCGGAATCACGGGAAATATTTTCCGCATCGTGCGCGCACAGGACATGCACCGCGTGCTCGACGAAATCGTTGACGCACCGCCACTCACTCCTCCGCATTTCATCAGTAACGGCGTCATGGTTTCAGCCATCGACAGCGACAGTGGCCGGGTACTCTGGACGCATCCGCATGCCTATGGGCGCTTCAATGCCGATCTTGCGACGGAGCGTATCCTGACACGGCTTTCACTGACCATGGATGCGGACGGCGTGACGCGCGCGTGGCTGCCTGACAGCTTCTCGTATTACGGAGCAACAGACATCTGCCACGCGCAGGGCAGCCTCGGCAGCGAAGTATTCTGGTATCACCCGATCAATGCGGCCGAACGCATCCTTGTCGTCGCCGTGCGCCAGCGTCCTGAAGATGAACGTGAAGCGGGATTAATTTTTGTGATGGATCGCCCGTACTGGCGCTATGAAGAGCGCGAGGAGGAAGGAGCGGATTCCCGCATGACCTATCACCTTCTCGCGTACAATTCGTGCTGCACCGAACTGGTGGATCGCGATATGGAAGCATTTCTCGAACGTGGCGCAGAAGCGTACGGACTCGATGCTGAAATCGCCCGGCGCACACGGCGTCTTTCCACCATGCGCTATCTTCCTGAATCCCTTCGTCCCGCCGAGAAACGCGTCTACCGCCGCGCCGTCAGCACCCTGCTCGCTACCCAGGTGCGGGAACCCGGTCTGGCGGAGGGACAGATACTCACCGCCCTTCAGCCCCCCACACGCACCGCGACTCATGCCGCTGATCACCTTCTGGCGGCTCAGGCACTGGCCGGAGCCGGCATGGCCGATGCCGCGGAACATGCACTCGATTTCATCGCTGCTGCCGGACATGAGCGCTACAAGCTCTTCGATGTCTTCGGCACCCAGCACGGTGTAGGCTTCCCCTACCTCGTCTCCCCCGCCGCGTATTTCGGGACGGGCGAGGAGTGGCAGTGGCAGAATGCCGATGATGCCGTACTGCGTTATGACGGCATGGCACGCTACCTGATCGCTTTCGACGCATTGCGTGAGGAAAGGAAGCGCGGCGCCATCATTGATGGACAACAGTTTTCCGACAGCAGCTTTCTCGCACCACACTGGACGCGGCTTTCATCGCTCGTGGCTGATGTGCTGATGTACAGGCTGGATGATGCGGGACTACTGGCGCAGGACGAGAGTCCCTGGGGCGCCGGTCTCTCCGACCTCCCTTCACCGTGGACTACCTTGCTCGCGGCACGCTCCCTGCGCCTGGCGTCCGGTTACGCCTCTGTGATGCATGACGATCTCAAGCGCTTCCTTTACGCTCAGGCGGCGCAGCGGGCGGAGGATGCGGTTGCTTCGCTTGCTGCCGACATACTCGCGCAGGATCAGGCGGATGCACTGTCTCCCGTGCAGCGTCGCTTTTTCCACCCTTTCATTATCGATGCGATAACCATGGGACTCTTCCCGCGGGGCAGCAAGGAAGCTGCGCTGGCACTCGATATCGTCGAGCGCGGTTTTGCCGTCGAAGACATGCCGCTGTACTACAGCGCGGAGCCGGGTGGGGACTGGTTCGCGCGGCAGGCGCGTCCCCAGATCGCCCTGCGTCTGGCTCGTGCCTATGCCGCAAATGGCAACCTCCCCCGGGCGGAAGCGCTGTTCGCCGAAGTGACGCGACAGGCCGACGCACATGACGGAATGCTGCCGGAACTGATTGAACCTGTCTCCGGGAATTACTATGGTGGCCTCCCACACACCCCGACTGCGGCCGACTACATCCTCACCGCCGAATTCCTCATCATGAAACGGCTCGAAGCCAGGTAGCTGAAGCGCAGACGCAAGGTCTCAACATCGAGTCATGCTGTTGCGCCGCTTCACCTCACCTGAGGCGCATGCTGATTTCCGTGTAAATCCTGTCGTTGGTGACGACGCCTTCCCAGTAATGTTCGTAGCTGAGCGAAAGATAAAACAGTCTGCTCAGCCGGTAGTAGGCATCCAGCGAGACTGTGGTACGATTGACTCCGGAACCGTCCCCGCTGTAGGTATAACGGTACTGCTGCAGACGCAGTGCGGTGTACAATCCCTCGAGCAGATCCCTGTTGATCTCGAGTCCGTAAGATGTCGACGTATTGAATATGTTGTCGGCCCAGCTCCCGAGCAGGTACACATTGCTGCGGGATTCAAGGAAATTCGACCATGTGAACCTACCCGCCAGCGATTGTGCGGTTTCCGAACTGTTGTCCTGCGTACGAAGCGACGCAGTCAGCGACGCGTACATGCCACCGGGAATGTTTACTCCCGCACTGAGCCTGTAGTTCTGCAGGCGCGCATCCCGGAACAGGGAGTCGGGTATCCCTGCATAGCTGCGCAGGAAGAAAATGCTGCGGCGATTCGCATACGAGGCGGTTGTGGAAACCCAGCGTATGGGACGCCAGGTTGTGGACAGGTACAAATCCGTCAGATGCGGCTGGAAATGACCGCTGCCATCGTCCGCGTCATAGAGGTCGAGGCTCGCATTCTGATACAGCGTCACTTTCCCGCCCAGCGAAAGGCTGTTGACGAGGTAGAAATACCCTCTGTCGACGGCACCGTCCCGGTACGTCTGTGCAAACGCGGCGCTGCTCCTGAAATACGCAGCATTCCCGCCACTGCGGTAGGCGCCGTACGCGGCGACTTTCTGATCCCTGAAATTCAATTCCGAATTCTGATATCCCGGCTGCGATCCGGCAATGGCACCGGCTTCCCACGCATCGTTCTGCACGCGCAGCATTCCACCATCCACCGTCCCTATTCCCCCCACCGTGTACGGCACGAAACGTCCCACGGTCGCGCGCACCGGACCATCGTCTTCCCCGTAATTGAGCGCAAACTGATAGAAGCGATGCCGCCAGCGGTCCTGCGTCACTCCCCTGCGTGCATCATCGCTGCGGGCGTCATAGCGGTGATTCGAGTAATACTGCAGCTGCAGCGGCAGCTCCATGATATTGTCCATCATCAGGTTGACGCGGGCTGCAGGCTGTGTGAATGCCGCACCGCTGATCCTGCTGTTGAACAATGCATAGTACTGCATGGACACACGTCCATGGATCCGGAATTCCCTGCTGTCTGATGCAGCGGCTTCGAGCGTTGCGAGTGCGGGGGGCGCCTCGCGCTGCACCGTGCGCATTTTCGCGGTGTCGGCACCGGTGAGTTCCGTCCGAGGAGGCACGACGATGCGCGGCACGCGGGCGACGACGCTGTCGCCTTTGACGATGGTGCCCGTCTTGCTGAGGATGTTCGCGGAAAACGAAGACGATGCCAGGTGCGCCACCATGAGCACGCCGACGGATTTGCCTTTCTGCAGCACACGCACCGTGTCGTTTTCCCGCAACCCATGCTTGCGTCCGATGCTGCCGTAGACCTGCGTACTGGTGACGTACGTCACCTGTCCCCCGACCGTTTTCATCCCACCTTCCTGCGTCCCGTCGTCCTGCGCCAGCAGCGCAGCAGCCGGGAACAGCAGCAGGAAAAGGAAAAACGCCAGCGCTTTCATGAACCCGCCCTGCTCTGTCATGGCTCCCTTCCGTTGGGGTGACAGCCACTGTTGGCGCAGGAAACGCAATTACTGAAAGAGTATCCCGATACGCCCTGATGTTCGTTATCGAGTTCATTCTTGTTGCTGTGCTCGTGGCAGCTCGTGCAGCAGTAAGTGCTCGTTACATTCGTGGTGTGACACTCGGAACAGTTATTCCACTCATCCTGATACTTATGCTTCACGCTGCCGTATATCGGGAAACCGGTTGGTGCGTTGACGTTGTGCGCGGTGCGGAAGATTGATGCGGGTTCCCAGGCGGACTGCGTGTGACACACGGTGCAATCGTGATTGAGATTCATGGCCTGGTGATTCGCAGGCGAGGTAGCCTGGTTGTAATCACTCTGATGGCACTGGTAGCAATCGGTATAGGTGATGTTGAAGTTGCCACCGACATGACAATCCAGACAGGTGGCTGAAGTATGCGCACCTGTGATAGGGAATGCGGTGTTGGCGTGGTCGAAGGTCGAAGGCTGCCAGGCGGTGGTGGTATGGCAGGTCGTGCAATCCTGTGGGAACTGGTTGGACGCATGTGGAGGATTGCTCGTGTTCTGATAATCGGTCTGATGGCACTGGTAACAATCGGTATATGTCAGCGCGTAGTTGCCGCCTGTGTGACAGTCGATGCATGGACGCGCCTGATGTGCGCCCGTGAGCGGGAACGCGGTTGCGGCATGGTCGAAACTCGAAGGCGCCCAGGCGTTCATGTCATGACAGGTGCTGCAGTCATGCGGGAACTGGTTCGAGGCATGCGCCGGATTGACCGAGCTGTTGTAATCGGACTCATGACACTGCCAGCAGTCCGTATACGTAATGTTGTAATTTCCACCGATGTGGCAGGACTGGCACGGCTCTGCCGCATGCGCGCCCTGCAGCGGGAAGTTCGTCTGCGCGTGATCGAAGCTCGAAGGCGTCCAGGCCGTCTGACTGTGACAGGTCGTGCAATCCTGGCTGAACTGTCCCGCCGCGTGGTCCGGATTCTGTGTTGCGTTGTAATCCGTCTCATGGCACTGGAAGCAGTCCGCGTACGTAATGGTGTAATTGCCACCGATGTGGCAGGACTGGCACGGCTGCGCCGCATGTGCGCCCTGCAGCGGGAAGTTCGTCTGCGCGTGATCGAAGGTCGCCGGGGTCCAGGCCGTTTGACTGTGACAGGTCGTACAATCCTGGCTGAACTGTCCCGCCGCGTGGTCGGGATTCTGCGTGGCGTTGTAATCAGCGGCATGACACTGGAAGCAGTCGGTATACGTGATGTTATAGTTCCCGCCAACGTGGCAGGACTGACACGGCTCCGCCGCATGCGCACCCTGCAGCGGGAAGTTCGTCTGCGCATGGTCGAAGTTCGAGGGCGTCCAGGCTGTCTGACTGTGACAGGTCGTGCAATCCTTGCTGAACTGTCCCGCCGCATGATTCGGATTCTGCGTCGCATTGTAATCCGATTCATGACACTGGAAGCAGTCCGTATACGTGATGCTGTAGTCGCCTCCGATATGACACGACTCACAGGCCTGCGTCGCGTGTGCTCCGGTGAGCGGGAACTGTGTCTGTCCGTGATCGAATGAGGACGGCACCCACGCAGTGGTCGTGTGACAGGTGCTGCAGTCATGCGCGAACTGCGCGCTCACGTGATTCGGCTGCGTGGTCGCGTTGAAATCGCTCTCGTGACACTGGAAGCAATCGGTATACGTGATGCTGTAGTCGCCTCCGATATGACACGACTCACAGGCCTGCGTCGCATGTGCTCCGGTCAGTGGGAAGTTCGTCTGCGCGTGATTGAAACTCGAAGGCACCCATGATGTTGTCGAATGACATGTCGTACAGTCATGTGCAAACTGTGCGCTTACGTGATTCGGCTGTGTCGTGTTATTGAAATCCGTCTCGTGGCACTGGAAGCAGTCGGTGTACGTGATGCTGTAATCACCACCGATGTGACACGACTCACAGGCCTGCGATGCATGGGCTCCGGTCAGCGGGAAGTTCGTCTGCGCGTGATTGAAGCTCGATGGCACCCAGGTCGTGGTCGTGTGGCAGGTCGTGCAATCATGTGCAAACTGCGCACTCACATGATTCGGCTGCGTCGTATTGTTGAAATCTGTCTCATGGCACTGCCAGCAGTCGGTGTAGGTGATGTTGTAATCGCCGCCGATGTGACAGGATT